>NZ_DAINNK010000013.1:0-77391 GCF_036735925.1 Povalibacter sp. | reverse complement strand
GTCGGCGATGCGCTTGTTGAGTGCGGCCTGATCGATCTTCGGCGTGTCGGCGGCGAGGACATTGAATGAAAGCGCCAGCACGCATGCCATGAAGAGCCCCCTCCCTGACCCTCCCCCGCTGCGCGGAGGAGGGAACTCCGACTCCCTCCTCCGCGCAGCGGGGAGGAGGCAAGCGAATGCGCGCCGGAATCCCCCAGCGAGGGGAGAGGGCTGGGGTGGGGGCATTCCGAACATGCGCATTTCAGTGCTTCCCCGGCTCGAGCTTCACGCCGCGCCGCTCCCACGCAACGTACGCAAGGATCGCCGTCATCTTCGGATCGTCAGCGGCGAGCGGCTGGCCTTCGAGCGGATTGCGCAGGCACCAGTTCACCATCTCCCACAGATTGGCAACCTTGCCCAGCTGCTTCTGGAACTTGGGATACGTTTCAGGATGGGTGTTCGCGGCGTTCGGATGACATTGCGCGCACGCGACGCCATTCGTGCCGAGCTTGCCGTCGGTCCACAGCGCGCGGCCCTGCTTCACCACGCCATCGAACTGCTCCTGCCAGCGCTTCAGATCCGCTTCAGTGAACTCATCGGCGAACGTGAGCGAGCCGAACGCCAATCCGGCCAACAGCAATGCAATTCGCGCGATTCTCATACTCATGTTCCTGTCCTGTTCCGGCCAGCGACCAGCAGCCAGTTGCCAGCAGCCCTCTTCAGAAATGTGTCTGCGGCGGAATCCGCCTGTCTTCCGCCTGGTATGCCTGATCCTGCGGCTGGCCGGTCTTCTCATCGAACGCCACCACCCGCGCGGTGTTGTTGTAGAGATTGAAGCTGGCGCGCGCGCGGCCCGAGTTGATGTCGATCAACTGCCAGCCCGTGGCATCGCGCTCGAAGAACGGATCGGCACGATTCATGTGCACCGTGAGCTTCGGCAATAGTTGCTCGGCCTGCGCATAGCTCTGCGGATACGGCCAGGGCCACGCCGTCGCCATCGCGGACGTGAAGCTGATGTTGCCGATCTGGTTGTACTGGATCTGATGCACGTGGCCGTAGAACACCGTGACCTTGTCGAACGGCGCGAGCAGCGCCTGCACCTGCTCGGCGTCCTCGGTCCAGAAATTCCAGCCCTTGTAGATCTTCTGCAGCGGCGAGTGCGAGAACACGACGATCGGCGTCGACTTCTTCACCTTGGCCAGATCCTTGCGCAGCCAGTCGCGCTGCTTCTCGCCGACCATGAACGGCGAGCCGTTCGGATTGTCGAGCCCGGCCATTTCCAGCATGCGCTGTTCGGCGCTCGGCCAGCGATCGAAGGTCCAGTCGTCGTACGTGAGGATGCTGTTGAGCACCACGAAGTGCACGCCCTTGTGATTGAAGCTGTAGTACTGCGGACCGAACAGCTTCGACCAGTACTCGCCGAGGTCGAGGTAGTAATCGTGCTCGCCCATCACGTGATGGACCTTGCCATTCAGCTTCGACAGCATTTCGGCGCCATGATCGAGTTCGGGCCTGTTGCCGAGCTGGGCGAGATCGCCGCCGAACATGACGAAGTCCGGCTTCGGCGCGATCAGGTTCGTTTCCGCCACCGCGCGGATCAGGCCGCGATCCCAGTTGCGCACGAACTGCGTGCCCTTGATGTGCTGGATGTGCGAGTCGGAGATATACGCAAAGGTGAACGTGTCTTGCGGCTTCGCGAAAGCCAGTTCGACGAGCGTCAGCGGCAGCGTGCTGGCGCTCACGCCGAGCGCCGCGTTGCGCAGGAACGTGCGCCGATCGAATGTCTGGCTCATGGTGCGGTTCCTCCGGTCCTGGCCGGCGTTGCAGTCGCCGCCATCCGGGTCGTACTGACGTTGCAGGAGGCGGGATTGAGCGAGGCCGCTTTCTGGGCCGCGAACTGCGGACTCGTCAGCGTCTCGAGGAAGGCCACGAGATCCGAGATCTCATCGTCGGTGAGATCGAGCGGACGGATGCCGCCGCTCAGGAAGTCATTGACGTGGTCGGTCTTCCGCGTGATGCCGCCGTTGTTGTAGTGCTCGACCACGTCGCGCAGCGTGGCGAGACTGCCGTCGTGCATGAAGGGCGCGGTGACGGCGACGTTGCGCAGCGTCGACGTCTTGAAGGCGCCCAGTTCATCGAGCGAATCGGTCACGGCGAACCGGCCGAGCTCCGACGCCTTCGGATTCGTCAGCACAGCCTTGTCGACGGCTTCGATCGAGGTTTTCGCTTGCAGGAATGCCGGCACCAGCGTGCCGACGTCGCTCTGGATGCGATTGATGCCGACGCCGATGTTGTGGAACCGGTTGTCCGTGAACAGCGCGTAGTTCTGCTCGATCGTGTGGCATGACACGCAGCGCCCCTTGTTCAGGAACACGTCGAAGCCGCGCTGCGCCTGCGTGCTGATCGCATCCGCCCGCTTGCCGTAGTACCACTGATCGAACGGCGAATCGCCGCTGACGATCGTGCGCTCGAAACTGGCGATCGCCTGCTGCACTTCCTTCATCGTGACCTGTTCGCCGCGCTTGTCGAACACCTTGGCGAAGGCGGCGACGTACTCTGGATCGGTGCGCACGATCTTCAGCACGGGATCGTGATCGGCGAGCCCCATCTCCACCGGATTGACGATCGGATGCTGCGCCTGGTCTTCCATGTTGGGCGAACGGCCGTCCCAGAAGAACAGCGAGAAGTACGCCGAATTGATGACGGTCGGCGCATTGCGCGTGCCCGTCAGCTTGTTGATGCCTTCGGACGTGATCAGCGGGCTGTCGGTGAATGCCTTCTTCGGATCGTGACACGTGGCGCAGCTCACCTCGCCCGTGCTGCTGAAGCGCTTGTCGTTGAAGAGCTTGTCGCCGAGCGCGATTTTCCCAGGCGTCTGCGGATTGTCGGAGGGAATCGGCACCGGCGGCAGTCCGAGCGGCTGCGCCATCGCCAGCGTACAAATCAGACTCGCGCACGCACCCGCGAGCACGGTGTGAATCGGCGGTCCCATGCGGCTTCCCCAACGACAGTTCTTAGAATCAGTCTAATCGCGAGACCCGACTTCGCAATTGATCTCCTCAATAAGCCGCTCCGTGCGAGAAGCCGCACGACGGTTGCGCTGCGCGGCGCGACTGGTGGCCAGCATGCGATCGGTGGCACGCACGGCGACGCGCGCGAACCGCAACATCCGCTGACCTTCGGCGGTGAGCGCGACATGGGCGCGATCGCGCTCGAACAGCGTGACGCCCAGGTACTCCTCGAGCTTGCGCAGTTGAATGCTCAACGTGGACTGGGTCACCGAGCAGCGCTCGGCGGCGCGGGTGAAATTCAGGCACTCGGCCAGCGCGATCAGATACCGGAGCGCTCGTATCGACATGCAACCCCCATTGGCCAATGTCCTGGCGAGCCAGTCGCGACCGTTGCGTTTTCGTGCGGCGAACCTACTACGACGGTTCGGCAGCGACCAATAGAACAAACCGATAGGAGGCGATAGGGGATGCTTATCGGCGCAACGTCATCAGGATGTAGCGATCCCGCATGCCGTAACCGAGCGATCGATAGAGCCGCTGCGCCGCTTCGTTGTGGCGATCGACCTCGAGATGCACTGCGCGCACGTCGAGGTCGCGCGCCGCAAGTCCCGCGGTTTCCAGCAACTGACGTCCGCAGCCGCGCCCACGAAATTCCGGCAACACGAAGACTTCATCGATGAAAGCGTCATTGCCGCCGAGTTCCAGACTGAAGCCGATGCACAGCGCCACGTAGCCGATCGCGCGCCGCTCCTCGAACGCCAGCCAGACACGGCCCCACTGCGGCTGCGACAGCAGTCGTCGCATCGTGGCGCGCGCGGCATCTTCGTCGAACGGCAACCCATCGTCGCGGTAGTAGCCGCGCATGAGTTCGACCAGTACCGGCAGATCGTCGGACGTGGCAAGGCGGATCATCCCTGCTCCGGCGTTCCCAGTTTCGTCAGCGCTTCGCCGGTGACACGAAACACCGTCCACTCATCCATCGGCTTCGCGCCGAGTCCCTTGTAGAAACTGATGGCGCGCTGGTTCCAGTCGAGCACCGACCATTCGAGCCGGCCGTAGTTGCGCTCGATGCAGATGCTCGCGAGATGCCGCAGCAGTTGTTCGCCGTGACCCTGGCCGCGGAATTTCGGACGCACGAACAGGTCCTCGAGATACAGGCCCGGCCGACCGAGGAAGGTCGAGTAATTGGGAAAGAACAGCGCGAAACCGACGACCTCGCCGGCGAGGCGGCCGATCACGACTTCGGCAGCGGGCCGCGGACCGAAGAGCGTCTCGCGCAGACCCGCCTCGGTCGCCACGACTTCATGCGACAGGCGCTCGAACTCCGCCAGTTCGCCGATCAACGCAAGGATGGTCGGTACATCCGCGACCGAGGCCGGTTGGATCTGCAGTTCACTCACTGTCGTTGCCCTCGTCCTGCCGCCATCCTTGCATCGTTAACCCATCCCATATATTTTCGCCAGCGTAGCGGGTGATGGGGCAGAAGGGATCAAGATATTCTGAATAATTCCCGGTCATGACCGAGCACTCCAAACTGCCTCTCAATGCCCTGCGCGCCTTCGAAGCCGTGGCGGCCCATCTGAGCTTCACCGATGCGGCGAAGTCGCTGCACGTGACGACCGCAGCCGTCAGCTCTCATATCAAATCGCTGGAAGAATTTCTCGAAACGCCGCTGTTCGTGCGTCACAGCCGTTCGGTACGACTGACGCCGCAGGGCGCGCGCCTGCTGCCCGGCGTGCAGCGCGGACTCGGCGAGCTCACCCGCGCGGTCGATCAGCTTCGGCAGGATCGTTCGAGCGGCCTGCTCAACATCAGCCTGCTCGGTTCGTTCCTGCAGAAATGGCTGCTGCCGCGCCTCGGCGATTTCTATCAGAAGTATCCCGACGTCGATCTGCGCTTCAACGCCAGTCGCGAACTGGTCGACTTCATGCACACCGACTTCCATGCCGCCGTGCGCTACGGCGGCGGCCAGTGGGAAAACCTGCGCGCGGAAAAAATGCTCGACGACTGGGTCTTCCCGGTGACGAGTCCCGCGCTCTTCGCGAAGCTCGGCCCGATCAACACGCTCGCCGATCTCAACAAGTACCCGCTCCTGCACAGCGCCAGCGAACCCTGGGTCGACTGGCTGCGCCGCGTCGGCGGCGACACGACCCGCGTGGAGCGCGGACCGGTGCTCGATGATTCCGCATCAGTGCTCGCAGCTGCCGAACAGGGCCACGGCCTCGTGCTCGCCCGCTGGTCGCTGGTCGCCGGCGATCTGGCTGCCGGCCGGCTCGTGCGCCCCTCGGCGCAGAGCGTGCGCCAGCACAATGCCTACTACTTCGTGGCGCCGCCCCATCACTTCGAACTACCGAAAGTCGTGCGCTTCCGCGACTGGCTGCTCGACGTGTGCGGCCAGTTCCCGCCCCCGGAGGGCGAGCGGCTGGAGCCGGAGGGGAGATAAGAAGGTTTCACACGGAGTTCACGGAGAACACGGAGCCAGATATCAGAGGAGAAGAATTTCCACGGGGGAGGAATGGGAACACGGGGAACACGGGGTCTCGGAAAAAGAAGAATCTTCTTTCCCTGTGCTCCCCGTGTTCCCATTCTTTCCCCCGTGGAAATTTCTCTTCTCTGACCTCCGTGTTCTCCGTGAACTCCGTGTGAAACCTCCCCTTCTTGACGCCCACGCCGCACTCTGCATAACTGCGCGCCCTTTCAACTCAAGGACGCTGCGGTGACGAACGACGACTGGACGGCGCGCGATGCTGCCGTCGTGTGGCACGGCTTCACCCAGATGTCGTGCTACGCGGACAATGCGCCGGTGATCGTGGAGCGCGGCGAGGGCCGCGAGCTGATCGACACCGCGGGCCGGCGCTATCTCGATGCGATTTCATCGCTGTGGGTGACGACGCTCGGGCATCGCGTGCCGGAACTCGATCAGGCGTTGCGCGAGCAGATCGATCGCGTCGCGCATTCGACGCTGCTCGGCAACGGCAACCGCATCGTCATCGAATTCGCCGAGGCGCTGGCGCGCGCCGTACCGGTCGATGAGCCGCACATCGCGTTCGCCTCGGACGGCGCGAGTGCGGTCGAGCAGGCACTGAAGATCGCCTTCCAGTACTGGACCAATCGCGGCATCGCCGGGCGCACGGCCTATCTCGCCTTCGGCGATGCCTATCACGGCGACACGATCGGCTCGCTGTCGCTGGGTGCCGGCGGCTTCGGAACGCAGATCTTCGATCCGCTGCGTTTTCCCGTACTGCGTGCGCCCTCGTTCAGCGAGCCCGGCGCGCTCGACACGGCGGCGCAGATGGTCCGCGCGCATCGCGACATTCTGGCGGCCGTGGTCGTCGAACCGCTGGTGCAGGGGGCGGCCGGCATGCTGAGCGCGCCCGCCGAATCTTTCCGCCTGCTTGCCGCGGCCTGCGAGGAGACGGGCGTGCTGCTGGTCTGCGATGAAGTCGCGACCGGCTTCGGTCGCACCGGCACGCTGTTCGCGAGCGAGCAATGCGCGTTGCGGCCCGACCTGCTGTGTCTGGGCAAGGGCATCACCGGCGGCTACCTGCCGATGTCGGCGACGGTGGCGAACCGCAAGGTGTTCGATACCTTCCTCGGCCCGGACCTGAGCGCGAACACGTTCTATCACGGGCATTCCTACGGCGGGAACGCGCTCGCCGCGGCGGTGGCGCTGCGTCACCTGCAGTTGCTGCAGTCGGGCGCGATTCTCGCGAACGTCCGCGAACGCTCGGCACAGCTGCACGAGGCGCTGGCGCCGCTCGCACGCCGGGCTTCGGTTCGCGACATCCGGCTGATCGGTCTCATGGGCGCCGTCGAACTCGATACGTCGCAGGAGCCGCGACTCGCACGCCGCGTCTGCGCTGCGATGGTTCGCCGCGGCGTGCTGAGCCGTTCGATGGGACCGGTCATCACGCTCGTACCACCGCTCACGATCACGGCAGCGGAGATCGAGCGCATCGTTGCGACGCTGATCGCCGCGCTCGATGAGGTCGGCGCATGAACTGGACCGCGTGGGCACAGGCCGAACTCGATGCGATCCGCCGGGCCGATCGCTGGCGCGCGCTGATGGCGTTCGACTGCCGCGGCGTCGAAGGCACGCTGCGCGGACGCGACGTCATCGTGTTTTCCTCGAACGACTATCTCGGTCTCAGCCAGCATCCAGCCGTACGCCGCGCGGCTGCCGAGGCGGCGCAGCAGTTCGGTGCCGGCGCCACGGCCTCGCGCCTCGTCGTCGGCACGCGCAGTCTTCACGAAGAACTCGAAGGCGCGCTCGCCGCCTGGCAGCGCACGGAAGCGGCGCTGGTATTTCCCAATGGCTTCGCCGCCAACCTCAGCGTGCTGTCCGTGCTGGGCGGCCCCGAGGTAACTGTCTTCAGCGACGAACTGAATCACGCCTCGATCATCGACGGCTGCCGGCTGGCGAAGGCCGAGCGCAGGATCTACCGGCACGGCGATGTCGACCACCTGGAATCGCTGCTCGCCGCGACGCCCGGACGCAAGCTGGTGGTCACGGACAGCGTGTTTTCGATGGATGGCGACGTGGCGCCGCTCGATGCCATCGCATCGCTGTGCGCGCGCTTCGATGCACTGCTCGTCGTCGACGAGGCGCACGCGGTCTTCGGTCCGGCGCTGCATGACCTGCCCTGCGAACTGCTGCGCGTCGGCACGCTGTCGAAGATGCTCGGCTCGCTCGGCGGCTGGGTCGCGGGCCCGCGTTCGCTGATCGAACTGCTCGTCAATCGCGCGCGTCCCTTCATTTTCACGACCGGCCTGTCGCCCGCCGATGCGGCCGCCGCACTCGCGGCGCTGCGCATCTGCATGAGCGAACAGGGCGAGCGATTGCGAGCGCAGTTGCGGCATGCCGTCGACACCATCGCGCCGGCACATCCTTCGCCGATCGTACCCGTCATCCTCGGCGAGGATCGCGCGGCGTTGAATGCCGCGGAGACGCTGTTGCAGCAAGGGCTGTACGTGCCGGCGATCCGGCCGCCGACGGTACCGGCAGGCACGGCACGCCTGCGCATCGCGCTGTCGGCGCTGCACACGGAGCCGATGCTGCAGAAGCTGCGGCAGGCATTGCATTCGCTGCAACGAGTCGCGGCATGAATCGTCCGCGACGGTTGATCGGCGTGCTCGGCACGCACACCGAGGTCGGCAAGACCTGGGTGTCGTCGCGCCTGCTGGCGCAGGCACGTTCGGGCGGACTGCGGGTGGCGGCGCGCAAGCCGGTGCAATCGTACGAAGAAGGTTCGACCGCGACCGACGCCGAACAGCTTGCGGCAGCGACCGGGGAAGCCATCGCCGACATCTGCCCGGCACGGCGCTGCTATCCGCTGGCGCTCGCGCCGCCGATGGCGGCCGATGTGCTGCAGCGTCCGCGGATCCTGCTGCAGGAGTTGCTCGACGAGATCGTCTGGCCGGCGGGATGCGACCTCGGCCTCGTCGAAAGCGTCGGCGGTCCGCTGTCGCCGATCGCGCACGACGGCGACAGTCTCGATCTGGTCAAACGGTTGCAGTCGGATCGCGTCGTGCTGGTCGCGGATGCCGGACTCGGCACGTTGAATGCCGTACGGTTGTCGCTCGCGGCGCTGGCGCCGCTGAATGCAGTGGTGTTTCTGAACCGGTTCGATGCCGAACAGGAACTGCACTCGCTGAATCGTCGCTGGCTGGTCGAGAAGTACGAAGCAGCGGTGGCGACGAATGTGGAGCAGTTGCTGGCAGCGTTGCAGTAGTCGCTCGCCGCCCTGGCTGGAAGATCCTCAGGGCTTGCCTGCCGGCGCGAGCAGCTTCGACTGCGACACGATGTAGGCGCGGATCGCTTCGGCGTCCTCCGGCTTGTACATCGCGCCGAAACCGACCATGCCTTTCGCCGCGAGTGCGCCGTCGAGCACGATGGCCTTGAATGCAGTGGCGTCGACGATGGCCTTCGAGTAGCGCAGATCCGGAACGTTCGTCGTGCTGACGAGCCCGGCGCCGTGACAGGCGGCGCAGACGGTGTCGTAGTGCTGCTTGCCGCGCGCGGCATCGCCGTCGGCCTTCGCGTTGGCGAGATCGGGCAACGCACGCGCGGTCGTGGCCTCATCGAGCGACGGCAACGAGGCGCTGCCGCCGGACTTGAAGACGACGACACGGCCGAACTTGCTGCGTGCGGTCTTGCCGCCGCCCATACCGCCGCTCATCGCGACGCCGCCGATGCCCACCATCGTGGCGACGTATTGTTCGCCATCGAGTTCGTAAGTGATCGGCCCGGCCATCGGCACGTTCTGCACGTCGTAGGACCAGAGTCTGGCGCCGGTATCGGCGGCGTAGGCGTTGAAGTGGCCATCGACCGATCCCTGAAACACCAGCTTGCCGCCGGTGGACAGCGTGCCGCCGTTGCCGAAGCGCGGATACGAAACGCGCCAGACTTCACGTTGCGCGACGGGATCCCACGCCAGCAGCGCGGCGCCTTGCTCCGCCGCCTCGGCCGCCTTCACCGTGTCCGGATTCGCAGGCGCGCCCGAGCGCGAGATGCCGGTGTTCCAGGTCCTGGTGCGGAACTCGAACTTCCTGTCCGTCTCGTAGACGCTGCGCGTGACCTGCGTCGGGATGTAGACGTAGCCGGTGACCGGGCTGAATGACATCGGGAACCAGTTGTGCCCGCCGATCGCGCTCGGCATCACCATCGCCGGTTCGCGCTCGTAGCGCGTGGCCTCGACCGGAACCGGCCGGCCCGTCAGCGGATCGAGCCCCGAGGCCCAGTTCACCGGGATGTAGTTGTTGCCGGAGATGAACTCGCCGGTCTGGCGATCAAGCACATAGAAGAAGCCGTTCTTCGGCGCCTGCATCAGCACCTTGCGCGCTTTGCCCTGAATGGTCAGGTCCGCGAGGATGATGTGCTGCGTCGCCGTGTAGTCCCACGATTCGGCGGGCGTCGTCTGGAAGTGCCACACGTACTCGCCGGTGTCGGGCTTCAGCGCGACGATCGACGACAGGAACAGGTTGTCGCCCTTGCCGGCCGAGCGGATCTGGTGATTCCACGGACTGCCATTGCCAACGCCGATGTACAGCAGGTCGAGCTGTTCGTCGTAGGCCATCGAATCCCACACCGTGCCGCCGCCGCCGTACTTCCACCAGTCGCCATTCCAGGTGGCCGCGGCCTTCTTCATGACGTCGTTCTCGAAGCCCTCTGCGGGATTGCCGGGAACGGTGTAGAAGCGCCACAGCTGCCTGCCGGTCGCCGCGTCGTAAGCAGAGACATAGCCGCGCACGCCCATCTCGGCGCCGCCGTTGCCGATGATGACCTTGCCGCGGATGATGCGCGGCGCGCCGGTGATGGTGTAACGCTTGGTCGGATCGGTGGTCTGCACCGACCACACGGGTTTGCCGCTGTCGCGATCGAGCGCGATGAGTCGTCCGTCGAGCGTGCCGAGATACACGTTGTTGCCCCACGCCGCGACACCGCGATTGACGACGTCGCAGCACGCATCGATGGCCTTGTCGCCCGCGACCTGCGGATCGAAGCGCCACTTCTCCTTGCCGCTGCGCGCATCGACGGCGAAGGCCTTGCTCCAGGCGGACGTGAAGTACAGCGTGCCGTCGATCAGGAGCGGCGTGGCTTCCTGGCCGCGACTGGTGTCGAGATCGACATACCAGGCGAGGCCGAGATTCTTCACGTTGCCCTGGTCGATCTTCGCCAGCGGGCTGTAGCGCTGCTCGTCATAGGTGCGGCCGTGCGTCAGCCACTCGCTGTTGTTGGCGGCGGCGTTGAGGATGCGTGGGGCATCGACGGCACCCGCCGAAACACCGGTCGCTACCGCAAGCGTCAGAACTCCGGACACCCAGGTCGCAGCGCGCATTTTCATGGTCTTGATGAACCGCCGTCAGTCGTTGTTCTCTGCCGTTGCGTCGTCACCGGCAGCGGCGGCGGCAGAGTTACGTGGTACCGGCAGGAACTTCAATCAAAACCAGAATTCTTTGCATGCGGATCCCGACTACAGCAGCTGGCTCAACAAGGTCCGTGCCGGCACCACCGTCGGGTCGGATCGGCTGAAGCAATCGACATCGACGTAGGGCAGGTCCATGACCGCCTGGAATGCATGAGCCGCGCGCGTCGCCGACTGGAAGTATCGCAACGAGTCCGACAAGGCCGTATCGCTCGTTTTGACTTCGACGAGCAGCCACGGCTTGCGGTCGCGCACGACGAGGAAATCCACTTCGCGCTTGAGCTTGTCGCGCAGGTAGCGCAGCTCGAAGCGGCCCAGGCCGCGATCCGACCAGCCCTCCACGGCCTTGAGCAGATGACATGCCACGAACGTCTCGGCGCGCGCTCCCGGATCTTCGACGCCCGACCAGTCGCGCAGGAACCATTTCGGTTCCTTGCGCAGCGCCTTCGTCACGTTGGCGAACCATGGTTTCACGCGAAAACCGAAATGCAGCCGTTCCAGCAAGTCCAGCCATCGGCGGACCGTGTCGGTCGCAATGCCCACCTCCTGGGCAAGACTGGAGAAGATCAGCTGCTGCGCGCTGCGTTCTGCCAGCAGGATGCTCAGGTGCTCGAGTGCGCCCAGATCCTGTATCTGCGCAACTTCGCGGATGTCCTCTTTCATGAGCTGGTCGTGGCGCAGCCCGCGCCACCGAACGGTGAAACTGGACTCGCGCCGCAGGAAAGGTTCGGGAAAACCGCCGTGCTCCCACAAGGCGGTCCATTCCGGGTCGGGGAGCGGCATGGGCGGCCGGATCGGCTCGGAAGGCGCCGCAATGCGCAGGCATTCAGCAACGCTGAATGGATGCATGCGATACAGAAAGTAACGCCCCATCAGACTGTCGCCACCGCGCCGGAAGACATCGAGCCGCGAGCTGCCCGTCACGATGATGCGGATGCGCTCGCCATACACATCGAAAAATCCCTTCAGGAAGGATTTCCATTTGACGTGCTTGTGCAGTTCATCGAACACGACGACGGGTAGCGGCGTACGAAGCTGATCCATGCCGAGACGCTGCGCCACGGCGGCAGGGCCCCGCAGGATCACTCGACGGTCGTCGGTGTTGTCCCAGTTGAGGTAGTCCGTGCCCTCCTGTCGGCACGTCGTGGTCTTCCCCACCTGCCTGGGACCGCTGACGAACGCCATCTGCCGGTTCCGGGCGAAGTGCTCCTGGAGCAGGGTGTCATACAGACGCAGCCGGGGAGTCGTCATGGGGAATTCATCGCCTGGACCATTCAGCGATGGATCGTAAAATAGTCCGGACCGTTTTACGATAGGTCGTCGAATGGTCTACGGCCGCAATCCGTCGCGCCCCTCTACTTCCACGCCTTCGCGCCGGTCGCGAAATCCGCCCGCTGCGGTCGCACGACGCAGAACCGCTGTCCGGTGGGCGCTTCCATCACCCACCACCGCAGGCCCTTCTCGACGCGTTTTGCGCCGAGCGCCTCCAGTCGGGCGACCTCGGCTTCGATGTCGTCGGTTTCGATGTCGAGATGCACGCGACTGCCGTGGTCCACGCTCTGCACTTCGATGTGCAGGCCGTTCTCGCCCGTCAGCATCTCGCGATACTTCTGCGGCGCATGCTCCTCGGCGCGCGGGCACAGCGGGTAGCCGAGCGCCGCGCTCCAGAAGGCGGCGGCCTGTTCGAGGTCCGGCGTGTTGCAGTCGATGATGAATCCGGCGAGTCGGCTCTTATGCATTCGGATTCTCCCCCCGCCTCGCGCGGTTCATGGCATCGAGCATGTCTTTCACGTCCTGGCGCGCAAAGATTTCGCGCGTATCGAGCGCCACCTTGCGCTGCCAGTTCGCATGTTCCTTGTCGGTGCCCGGTACGTTGACGGGCGGAATCATGCCGATCAGGTCTTCGATCTGGACCATCGCGAAATTCGCGTTGGACAGTCCGAGGAATGCATGGATCGCACGCGCCAGCGCGGGCGAGTACGGCGGCAACGGCTCGTGCGGTTGCCAGTGCCACAAGCCTGCACGGACGAGCGCCGCCATCATGGCGGGCAGCTCCAGGGCGCGTGCCGCCCGTACGCTCTGCAGCACGGCCTCGCTGGGATAGAGATTCAGCTGCTGGCGCAAATCGATGTCGTGGCTTTCCCACCAGCTGCGCAGTGTCGGCAGATCGTGCGTGGTCACCGTCGCCAGCGCGTTTTTCACGTACTCCGACGGCGCCTTGAATGCGCCATCGGCCTGCTCGAACAGCAGCACCTTGTAGTGATTGAGCTGGTAGTGCTCCATCGCCACGCGCACTTCCTCCGGCACGGTGCCGAGGTCCTCGCCGATCACGGCGCAGTGATGCCGCACGCTCTCCAGCGCGAGGATCGCGATCAGGTCCTGCAGCGGATAACGCACGTAGGTGCCGTGCGCGGAGATCATGCCGCGCGGCACCCACCACAGACGGAACAGCGTCATCACGTGATCGAAGCGCAGTGCCGCCACGGAACGCATGTTGTTGCGGACCATGACGATGAAGGGCTGGTACGCCTGGTTCGCGAGTTCGAAAGGATTCTGCGGCGGAATGCCCCAGTCCTGGCCTTTCAGCGCCAGCGCGTCGGGCGGCGCGCCGACGGACGCCGATTGCAGATACAGATGCCGGTTCGCCCAGGTTTCCGAGCCGCCGGGATTGGCGCCGACGGCGACATCGCCGTAGAGGCCGATCGACATGCCGCTCGCGCGCGCGAGTTTCTGTGCCTCGTCGAGCTGCGCTTCGGCGAGCCACTGCAGCCACAGGAAGTACTCGACTTCGGCAACGCGGTCGCGCGCAAAGCGATTGACGCTGGACGATGCGGGATCGCGATAGTCCTCCGGCCAGCTCGGCCAGCCCCAGTACTGCGGGCCCTGCAGGCGGAAGTCGGCATCGAGTGCGTCGTAGATCGCGTGCAGCTGCAGGGGCTCGCCGCGCGCTTCGACATAGTTGCGGAAGGCGACAGCGCGCGGCGACTCCTTCTGCAGATGCCGTTCGCGGAAGTGTTCGTACAACTGCCGCAGGATCTCGAACTTGGCGCGCGCGACACCGGCGTAGTCGACGTTCGCGGGCACGCGCATTCGCTGCAGTTGCTCCTGGAATTCCGCGCTGGCGACCCGCGCCTGCGCCGCGGCGCATTCGGCGAACTCCGGCACCTCGGGCACACTGATGTAGAGCACGTTGAGAAACTGTCGGCTGGACGGACTGTACGGACTGATGTGCGACGGATCGGCCGGCATGAGCGCATGCAGCGGATTCAGACCGACGAGCGTGCAGCCGAGCGGCGCGGCGAACGTGATGAGTTCGCGCAGATCGCGGAAATCACCCATCCCCCAGTTGTCTGCGGAACGCAGCGAATACAGCTGCACGGCAATGCCCCAGGCGCGCTGCCCGGCAGCGATGCCGGCAGGCTGATGGCAGTGCGAGGGCGCGACGATCAGGCGCGTCTGCGCGCTCAGCCCGGTGTCGAGCGTGACCGTGATCTGGTGATAACCCAGCGGCAGATCGCCAGGCAGATCGAGCAGCACGCGCACGAACCGCCGTCCATCGAGCACGCCGCGCTCGGCGACCTCGAGCTTCTTCAACGGCGCCGCACCTTTCTGCTGCGCGCCATCCTCACGCGTCAGCGTCCAGCTCACCTGCGTCGCATGCAGATCGACCGGCAACGCAATCGGCACCTGTATCTTCCCGCCGGCCGTACACACGACTGCCGGCGGCACGGCCCGCATCCAGCGTGACGACTCGAAGGCGTGAATCGCCGTGTCGATCGCCTGCTCGTCCGCAGCCTCGACTCCGAGTCCGGCGAGAATTGCGATGCGACTGGCGCGCGACACCTCGTGCAGATCGCCGCGAAAGTCGTAGTACGACCCGGCAATGCCGTAGAGCTTCGCGAGCCGATCGAGCGGATCTTTCTTCATGCGTCTCTACCGGGAAAGGGCAGGAAGTTTCACACGGAGATCACAGAGCGAAGATCAAGAAAGAAGAATTCTCCACGGGGGAAGAATGGGGTCACGGGGAGCACGGGGAAAGAAGTTTCTGTTCCGAAACCCCGTGTTCCCCGTGTCCCCCGTGGAAAATTCTTCTTCCTCTTTATCTTCACGAAAGCGAAAAGCCCGCGCGCACGCTCAGCGGCGCATCGCCATCGGCGAGCAGCGCGCAGGAGTGCGGCGCGAGGACGCAGTTGTCGCCGGCGGCGATGCGATTGCCCAGGTCGTTGGCGCGCCAGCGCGCGGTGTCGAACACGATCTGCCATACGGCGTTGGTCACCGGCGCGGGGAGTTTGAAATCGACGGGCTGGTCGCCGGCATTGCACAGAAACAGCAGATGACCGTTCGGTGTTCCATGCGGATCGGTGAAGGCCTGGCCGATCAGCACGCCGATGGCGCGGGCGTCCTGGGCATGCCAGTCGCCGGCGGTGAGTTCATGGCCCAGCGGATGTCGCCAGCTCACGTCCTTGTGTTCGCGATCGACCTGTCGCGCGCCCTTGAGAAAGGTATCGCGACGCAGGCCCGGCGCCTGGCGGCGCAGCGTCAGCAGTTGCCGCACGAACGTGATCAGCCAGCTGCGACGCGCGGCGAGATCCCAGTCGACCCAGCTGATCTCGTTGTCCTGGCAGTAGGCATTGTTGTTGCCCTGCTGCGTGCGGCCGAATTCGTCGCCGGCCTGCAGCATCGGCACGCCCTGCGACAGCAGCACGGTCGCGAGCAGGTTGCGTACCTGGCGTTCGCGCAGCTCGACGACGCTTTCATCGTCGGTCGGGCCTTCGATGCCGCAGTTCCAGCTCAGGTTGTGGTTGTGGCCGTCGCGGTTGTCTTCGAGGTTCGCTTCGTTGTGCTTCTCGTCGTAGGCCGTGGTGTCGTACAGCGTGAAGCCGTCGTGACAGGCGGCGTAGTTGATGCTGGCCGTCGGACGCCGCCCACTGTTGCGAAACAGGTCGCTCGATCCGGCGAAGCGTTCGGCGAAATTGCCGAGGATGCCGGGATTGCTGCGCCAGAAGCTGCGCATGGTGTCGCGATAGAGATCGTTCCACTCGGCCCATTGCGCCGGAAAATGGCCGAGCTGGTAACCGCCAGGGCCGATGTCCCACGGCTCGGCGATCAGCTTGACGTAGCGCAGCGTCGGCTCGGCGGCCACCTGCTTGAAAAAGGCCGCGTCGGTGCGGAAGCGTCCGCCTTCGCGGCCCAGCACCGCCGCGAGATCGAAGCGGAAGCCGTCGACGTGCATTTCCTCGACCCAGTATTTCAGGCAGTCGATGATGAGCTGGCGCGTCGCGGCGTGTTCCATGCCGAGGGTGTTGCCGGTGCCGGAACGGTTCACGTAGTAGCGGAGATTCGTCGGCTCCAGCTTGTAGTAGGCCGTGTTGTCGAAGCCGCGCAGACTCAGCGTCGGCCCGTGCTCGCTGCCTTCGACCGTGTGATTGAAGACCACGTCGAGAATGACTTCGATCCCGGCGGCATGCAGCGCCTTCACCATCGACTTGAATTCGCGCACCGGATCGGCGAGCGAATACTGCGGCGACGGCACGAACCAGGCGAGCGAACTGTAACCCCAGTAATTCACGAGGTGCTTCGCGGCGAGAAAGCGTTCCGGCACGAACGCCTGCACCGGCAGCAGTTCGACGGCGGTGATGCCGAGGTGCTTCAGATACGAGACGACCTCGGGATGCGCGAGACCCAGGTACGTGCCGCGTTCCTGTTCGGGAACGCGCGGATGCAGCTTGGTGAAGCCCTTGACGTGAGCCTCGTAGATGACGGTATCGCGCCATGGTGTGGCCGGCGGACGGTCCTCGCCCCAGTCGAAGCCATTGTCGATGACGCGCGCCTTGTAGTTGAACGGCGCGCTGTCGACGGAGCTGAGCGTTTCGGGAATCGATGCATCGTCCGAGGGTATCGAGCCGAGCAGGGCATCATCCCACTCGAACTTTCCTGCCAGCGCGCGCGCGTAGGGATCGAGCAGCAGCTTTGCGCCGTTGTAGCGCAGTCCGTAGGTCGCATCGAATGGGCCATAGGCACGGAAGCCGTAGACCACGTCGGCGACGCCGTGCGGCAGCGGCAGAAACCCGTGCCAGACATTCTCGGTGCGTTCCGGCAGCGGCAGTCGCGTGAGTTCAGTGCCGCCGTCTGCATCAAAGAGGCACAGCTCGACCTTCGCTGCACCACTGGAGTACACGGCGAAGTTGACGCCCTCCGCGGTCAGTGTGGCGCCGAGCGGTTCGGGCGAGCCCGGTTGCAGAGTGACATTCGAATAGTCCATGCGACCGCAGTCTAACGCGTGATCTTCCTGTAGGTCAGGCTTCAGCCTGACTCCTCATCTTCCTGTGGGGCCGGCTTCAGCCGGCTTCTGAAGAGTCAGGCTGAAGCCTGACCTACAGGAAGACGGGAAGATCACACCTCGCGCGCCCACACCATCATGGCGAGCGGCGGCAGATCGAGCGTGATTCGTGCCGGAAAATCGCGGAAGGAGTCGGGGTCCGCGGTGACGACGCTCTGCTGCGAATAACCGGAACCGCCGAATGCCGGTGAATCACCGTCGAGGATCTTCTGATACGTGCCGGCCTCGGGCACGCCGAGCACGTAGCCGGCGCGCGGCACGGGCGTTGCATTGAAGACGATGACGAGATGCGTGCCGCCCTCGCCCGGCAACCGCTGACGCGAGAATGCGAAGACGCTTTCGTCGCGATTGTCGACCTCGATCCAGCGGAATCCCTGCCAGTCGTGTTCGCTGGCGTGCAGCTCCGGATAGTCGCGATACAGCCGGTTGAGCGCGCGGTTCCAGTCCTGCAACTGGCGGTGATGCGGATGTTCGAGCGCGGCCCAGGCGAGATCCTCGTAGTCGCGCCACTCGTGCCACTGGCCGAATTCGCCGCCCATGAACATGAGCTTCTTGCCGGGATGCGCGGTCTGGTAGCCGATCAGCAGGCGATAGTTCGCGCACTTGCGCCATTCATCGCCCGGCATCTTGTCGAGCAGCGAACGCTTGCCGTGCACGACCTCGTCGTGCGACAGCGGCAGGATGTAGTTCTCGGAGAATGCGTACATGAACGAGAACGTGATGAGACTGTGTTCGTGGCGGCGATGGATGGGATCGAGCGCCATGTAGCGCAGCGTGTCGTTCATCCAGCCCATGTTCCACTTGAACCAGAAGCCCAGACCGCCGAGATGCACCGGGCGCGTCACGCCGGGAAAGGCGCTCGATTCCTCCGCCATCGTCACGACGCCGGGGAAGTAGTGGCCGATGGTCCAGTTGAGCTGCTTGAGGAAATCGATGGCTTCCAGATTCTCGCGACCGCCGTACTGGTTGGGCAACCATTCGCCGGGATTGCGCGCGTAGTCGAGATACAGCATCGAGGCGACCGCATCCACGCGCAGTCCGTCGATGTGGTACTCCTCCAGCCAGAACACGGCATTCGACACCAGGAAGTTGCGCACTTCGTGGCGGCCGTAGTTGAAGATCTTGGTTCCCCATTCGACATGCTCGCCGCGGCGGCTGTCCTGATGCTCGTAGAGATGCGTGCCATCGAACTCGGCGAGTCCGTGCGCGTCGCGCGGAAAGTGCGCGGGCACCCAGTCGATGAACACGCCGATGCCGGCCTGGTGACAGCGATCCACGAAACGCTTGAAGTCCTGCGGCGAGCCGTGACGCGCCGTCGGCGCGAAGTGACCCAGCACCTGGTAGCCCCACGAGCCGTCGAAGGGATGTTCGGCCACGCCGATGAGTTCGATGTGCGTGTAGCCGAGATCCTGCACGTAAGGAATGAGCTGATCCGCCAGTTCATCCCAGGTCAGGAACGCGGGCTTGCGATGCCAGGAGCGGCGCCATGAACCGGGATGCACTTCGTAGATCGAGATCGGCGCGCGCTGCGGATCCCAGCGCGAGCGCTGCGTCATCCATTGCGCATCGCCCCACGCGTGGCCGGACAGATCGGCGACGATGGAGGCATTGTCCGGACGCAGCTGCATCTGGAAGCCATACGGATCCGACTTGAGCACCCGCTGCCCCTGCTGCGTCGTGATCGCGAATTTGTACAGCGTTCCCGGACCGAGATGCGGCATGAAGATCTGCCACACGCCCGAGTACTCGATGCGCTGCAGGGGATTGGCGCGATCGTTCCAGTCGTTGAAATCGCCGACCAGATGCACCTCGCCGGCATTGGGCGCCCAGACCGCGAAGCGCGTGCCGGCCACACCGTCCACCGCATCCGCATGCGCACCGAGCTTGCGATAGATGTGGTGGTGGTTGCCTTCGCCGAAGAGGTGGAGATCTAGAGAAGACAGAGGCATGGCTGCTGGCGACTGGCTGCTGGCCAGAAAAGAAGGAAGTGCATGGACCGAGGTTACAGCAATCTGACATTCTGGCCAGCGGCCAGTCGCCAGCAGCCCACTGGGGCTAGATCACCGGCTTGATGCCCCAGATATTGTCCGCGTATTCGCGGATGCTGCGATCACTGGAAAACGGCCCCATGCTGAGCGCATTGATCAGGGCTTGGCGCGTCCATTCCTCGGTGTCGCGGAACAGGGCATCGACGCGATCCTGGGCCGCGGCGTAGGACTCGAAATCGGCCAGCACCAGGAAGTGCTCGCCGTCGCTCATCAGCCGGTCGACGACGGTGGTCGAGTCGGCGATGTTCTCGGGCGTGAACAGGCCCGATTCGAGCGTGTCGATGGCGCGTTTCAGTTCCGCATTCGCTTCGACGATCTTCGCGGGCGAGTAGCCCTGGGCACGGCGCGCCACGACTTCCTCGGCCGTCATGCCGAAGATGAAAATGTTCTCCTCGCCCACGGCGTCGCGGATCTCGATGTTGGCGCCGTCGAGCGTGCCGATGGTGAGCGCGCCGTTCAGCGACAGCTTCATGTTGCCGGTGCCGGAGGCTTCCATGCCGGCGGTGGAGATCTGCTGCGACAGGTCGGCGGCGGGCATGATTTCCTGCGCGAGCGACACGTCATAGTCGGGCAGGAAACACAGCTTGAGCTTGTCGCCGACGCGCGCATCGTTGTTGATGACGTGCGCGACGTTGTTGATGAGCTTGATGACGGCTTTCGCCATCAGGTAGCCGGGTGCCGCCTTGCCGGCGATGATCACGACGCGCGGCACGACGTCCTGCGCTTCGTCGTGGATGATGCGCAGGTAGCGGACGATCACGTACAGCAGGTTCAGCAGCTGGCGCTTGTACTCGTGGATGCGCTTCACCTGCACGTCGAACAGTGCATCGACGCTCACCTGCTGGTTCAGCAGCAGCCCGATGGTCTTCGCCAGCCGCACCTTGTTGTCGCGCTTGATGGCGCGGAACTCCTGGCGGAAATCCGCATCGTCCACCGCCCACTTGAGGCGTTCGAGATCTTCGAGATCGTTCTCCCAGGCCGAGCCGAGCTTCTCCGTGATCAGCGCGGCGAAGCCCGTGTTGGCCTGCTTCAGCCAGCGACGCACGGCGATGCCGTTGGTGACGTTGGTGAACCGGTCCGGCCACAGCTGCGCGAAGTCGGAAAAGATCGTCTCGCGCATGAGTCGCGAATGCAGTTTGGCGACGCCGTTGATCTTGTGGCTGCCGACCACCGACAGATAGGCCATGCGCACGCGCCGGTCGCCGTCTTCGGCGATGAGCGACATGCGCCGGCGGCGATCCATGTCGTTCGGATACTTGGCGCTGACGGCTTCGAGGAAATCGCGATTGATCTGGTAGACGATCTGCAGGTGGCGCGGCAGCACGCGCTCGAACATCGCCACCGGCCAGGTTTCCAGCGCCTCCGGCAGCAGCGTGTGATTGGTATAGCTGCAGATGCGCCGCGTCATCTGCCAGGCGCCGCTCCAGCCGATGTGGTACTCGTCGACCAGCAGCCGCATCAGCTCGACGATGGCGAGCGCGGGATGCGTGTCGTTGAGCTGGATGGCATAGGCGCGCTCGAGTTCGTCGATGCCGCGGCCATCCGCGAGATGCTGCGCCAGCATGTCCTGCAGCGACGCGCTCACGCAGAAATACTGCTGACGGAAGCGCAGCTCCTTGCCCTGCGGCGTCGAATCGTCCGGATACAGCACGCGCGTGAGGTTCTTCGCGTCGATCTGTTCGGCCACCGCTGCGGCATAGTTGCCGGCGTTGAACTCCTGGATGCGAAACGGTGTGATCGCGCGGCCCGACCACAGTCGCAGATGATTCACGGCCGGACTGCGGTTGCCGGGAATCAGCAGGTCATAGGCCACTGCCCACACGTCGTGCGTGTCGACCCATTCGTTCTGCACGCGGCCCTTGTCGTCGCGCACCGAGCGGCAGTGACCGCCGAAGCGCACGCGGTAGCGGATGCCGGCGCGGCCGCTTTCCCAGAAACTGCTCATGCCGGTGCCGAGCCAGGAACTCGCGACTTCGCGCTGCGCGCCGTCGTCGTCGATCACCTGCGTGAAGATGCCGTAGTCGTAGCGGATGCCGTAGCCGGTCGCCGCGTAGCCGAGCGTCGCCAGCGAATCGAGAAAACAGGCAGCGAGACGCCCGAGGCCGCCGTTGCCGAGACCGGGGTCTTCTTCCTCGGCCGCGATGTCGTCGAGGTCGTGCCCGAAACCCAGCAACGCTTCGCGCACTTCGTCGAGCAGGCCATCGTCGAAGGACGACAGCGCATTGATGAGACTGCGCCCGAGCAGGAATTCCATCGACAGGTAGCAGACGCGCTTCACGTGCGCCTGCGTCACGCGCGTGCGCGTGGCAATCCAGCGCTCGGCCAGTTCCTCGCGCACTGCAATCGCCAGCGCATCGTAGAAATCGCGTCGCGTGGCCTGCGCCACCGACTTGCCGAGCGAGCGTTCGAGCCGGTCGACGATCGCGTCCTTCACCGCGCCGGGACGCAGGGTGATGGAGCTGGGGAGTGTGGAGGGGGAGGAAGACATGGCTTGGCGGCTGGCTACTGGCGGCTGGCTACTGGCCAGAGGAAGCGCGGCTCGACGGCCAGCTGCCCGATTCGACTCTGGACTGGCCAGCAGCCAGTCGCCGGTCGCCAGAAGCCAACCGCGCTCATTTCACTTCCAGCACCTTCTCCTCGACGATGCGCCACGAACTCGATTCGCGCACCAGCACCAGCTGTTTCTTCAGCGTGTTGACGCCGAACTTCTGCGAGAACGTCGCGACGCGGCGATCGGGACCGTCCGGTTCGACCGACAGTCCTTCGACCATGGAGTCGGGCACCGGACCGGTGGCGACCTGTTCGCGACGCTGTTCGAGCCACGCCGTCGCACCGGAGGTGTCGGTCGGCGCGACGAAGCCGGTCGAATACAGCGCGACGACGGCGTCGGATTCGCGCGCGGCCCAGGCCTGCGCCCAGCTCGCGACGACTTCTTCCGGCGAACGCGCGACGGTGCCGCTGGAACGGAAATAGGAAGGCGGCGCAGCCAGGCAGCCGCTGCCGGACATGGAACTGCGCGAAGTCGTTTCGCCCGCGGGAATGGTCAATGCCGCCGACCGGTCCGGATTGCTGAGCCCGGCCGGAACCTGCAGGGCCGCATTGTTGCGGGCGGCCAGATACGGTTCGTCAGGATCGACGCAGTTGCGCGCACCTCCACCACAGGCCGACAGGACCAGCGTGCCGAGCAATACGGGCGTCAGGCGTCGAAATGACCACAACATCGGGATATTTCTCGTTAAAAACAGGGAAAACCGCAGCCGGAGGGCCGCCGGGGAGAGCGGCGCCTACCGTACCGGCAGCGGGTAACGATGGCAAGGCAGAGACGGTTCCTGATTCATTCTTCCTGTGGGGCCGGCTTCAGCCGGCCTTTCAGAAGTCAGGCTAAAGCCTGACCTACAGTCAGAGGCAATCCCACAGGCAGCGTCATCGTCCTGCCACAATCCCCGCACCGCTGCGGCACAATCCCGCGCCACGATCGACCCTGACGGACCTGGCGGGAAGCTTCTCTATATATGAGTGCAATCGGCGGACGACTTCGCGGGATCTGGCGCGCCCTCGTCGGCGACATCGCATGGACCCGCCCGGCCTGGGTGACCCGATCCGGCGCGGCCCTGCAACGCGGCGCGGCGTACGTTCGCGCCAATCCGCGCAGGGTCGGCCTCCTGTCCGGCGCCCTGCTGGCCGTGGCGCTCGGCGCGTTCTTTGCGTGGCGCTGGTACGAAAACCAGCCGAAACCCGTCGAAGTCGCCTTCGAGGTCAGCGTTCCGGCCGTCACCTGCTATGCCTGCGAACCGCCGGGCACGCCGAACCCGCTCATCGTCAGCTTCGCCGCATCGGCCGCGCCGCTCGATCGTGTCGGTCACACGGTCGATCCGAAACAGGCCGGTATCACTCTGATCCCCGAGTTCGCCGGCCAGTGGACCTGGGACGACGACAGGACGCTGCGCTTTGCACCTGCGGCCGACTGGCCGGTGGGCACGCGCTACACGGTGAAGTTCGATCGCCGCCACTTCGTCGCCGATCCGGTGCGGCTCGATCGCTACGACTTCGAATTCACCTCGCCCGCCTTCGCCGCGAAAATTGCGGGCGTCGAGTTCCATCAGGATCCGGTCGTCGCCGGCAACAAGAAAGTCGTGGCGACGATCACGTTCACGCATCCCGTCGATCCGGAGAAATTCGAAAAGCGCATCCGGCTGCAGATGTTCGACCGCGTGACGGACAAGATCGAAAAGGAAATCGACGCGCCCGCCTACACCGTCGTCTACGACAAGCTGAAGCTCAATGCCTACGTGCATTCCGCGCAACTGCAGGTGCCGCCGAAGTCGGGCCGCCTGCGCCTCACGATCGCCTCCGGCATCCAGTCGGCGCGCGGCGGCAACGAAACGAAGCAGGCGCTGGAAGCCGACGTCGAGGTGCCCGGACTCAACAGTCTCAAGGTGACGAACGTCGCGCTCGACATCGCGCGCGATGAGCGCAACGAGCCGAAGCAGATCCTGCTGGTGTCGGCGTCGTTCTCCGTGACCGAGAAGGAGATGCCGCAGAAAGTCAGCGCCTGGCTGCTGCCGCCGAAGCATCCCGATCCGAAACTGCAGGAACCCTGGGAACGCCGCAATGGCGATCGTCCCTTCCGCTGGACGTCGAGCAACTTCCGGCCCGAAGCGCTCAACGCCAACACGAAGCTGGAACTCACGCCGATTCCCGGCGAACAGGATCACTACGAGAATCACAGCTTCCGCTACACGGCGGATCCCGGTCGTCAGGTCTATGTGCGCGTGAGTTCGGGACTCAAGTCGTTCGGCGGCTACGTGCTTGGCGAAGCGGTCGAACGCATCCTCGATGTGCCGGAGTTCCCGCGCGAGCTGAGCATTCTCAGCAAGGGTTCGCTGCTGTCGCTGTCGGGCGAGAAGACGCTGTCGCTGTTCGCGCGCAACGTGCCGGCGATGCGCATCGAAGTGGGCCGGCTGCTGCCGCGCCAGCTGCAGCACCTGGTATCGCAGACCAGCGGCAGTTTCGAAACGCCGCAGTTCAACAACTGGGCGTTCGACAGCGCCAACATCACCGAGCGCTTCGTCAAGGTCGTGCCGCTGGCGCGGGTCGAACCGGGCAAGCCGCAGTACGAAGCGCTCGATCTCGGCGACTATCTCGATAGTCAAACTGGCGGTGGGGGCGCGGATCGTCGCGGCATCTTCCTGCTGCGCGTGCAGGCCTGGGACACGCGCAACGATCGACCGATCGAGTACACGGGCGAGAACTGGAACGACGCGCGCAACGGCCATCTCGCCGATGCGCGGCTGATCGTCGTCACCGATCTCGGCCTGGTCGTGAAGCGCGCCGTCGACGGCTCGCAGGACGTGTTCGTGCAATCGATCGCCGACGGCACGCCGGTCGCCGGCGCGTCGGTCGACATCATCGGCCGCAACGGACTGCCGGTGCTGACGGAAACGACGGACGCGGAAGGCCATGTCCGCTTCCCCGAACTCAAGAGCTTCAAGCGCGAACAGCAGCCCGTCCTGTATCTGGCACGGCGCGGCGGCGACAGCTCGTTCATGCCGCTCAGCCAGGGCTGGGACGAACGCGGTCGCGCCCTCGACCTCTCGCGCTTCGATGTCGGCGGTGTGCAGAGCAACGCCGATCGCGGCGCGCTGTCGGCGTACCTGTTCTCCGATCGCGGCATCTATCGCCCCGGCGAAGAGATCCGCGCTGCGGCCATCGTTCGCAGCCAGGACTGGAATCGCAAATTCGACGGCGTGCCGCTGCGCCTGGAAATCACCGATCCGCGCGGCACCGTGATCCGTCGCGAAACCTTCGTGCCCGGCCCGGCCGGCTTCGGCGAGATCCGTCAGCCGACGCGCGAGACGTCACCGACCGGTACCTACACGATTTCACTCTCGGTGGTGCGCAACGAAAACTACGGCGATCTGATCGGCTCGACGACCGTGCAGGTGCGCGACTTCCTGCCGGATCGCCTGCGCATGTCGGCCACGTTCTCCGCGCAATCCGCCGACGGCTGGGTCGCGCCCGACGATCTCACCGCGCAGATCCAGCTCGAGAATCTGTTCGGCACACCCGCAGAGAATCGGCGGGTCACCACGCGCATGACGCTGACGCCGGTGTTCCCGGCCTTCCGGCGGTTTCCGGACTACCAGTTCTACGATCCGCAGTTTGCGAAGGAAGGCTTCAGCGAAGAACTGGCTGACACGACGACCGATGCGGCGGGCAAGGCAACACTGGCGTTGAATCTGCAGCGCTTCGCACGCGCGACCTATCGCGTCCACCTGGTCATGGAGGGCTTCGAAGCCGATGGTGGACGCGGCGTGACTACCGAAGCGGCGCAACTCGTGTCGAACATGAAGTATCTCGTCGGCTACAAGGCGGACGGCGATCTCTCCTACCTGCGGCGCGACACGCCGCGCACCGTGAACCTGATCGCCATCGATCCGCAGTCGCAGCAGACGGCGGTCGATGACTTGAAGCTTGTGCGTTCGGAGATTCGCTATGTGTCGGTGCTGATGCGCCAGCCGAACGGCACCTACAAATACGAATCGCGCCGCAAGGAGTCCGTGATCGATGAGAAGCCGCTCGTGATCGCGGCGACGGGTCATGCGCTGAAACTGGCGACCGATTCGCCCGGCAACTTCGCGTACATCGTGCGCGACCCCTCCGGACAGCAACTCGCCCGCATCGACTACCAGGTCGCCGGCGAAGGCAATGTCACGCGGGCGCTGGAAAAGAATGCGGAGCTCGAACTGTCGCTGTCGAAGAAGGACTATGCGCCGGGAGAAGACGTCGAGATTTCGATACGCGCGCCGTATGAAGGCGCCGGCCTCATCACCATCGAACGCGAACGCACGTATGCGTGGCGCTGGTTCAAGACCTCGACCAACAGCACCGTGCAGAAGATAAAGCTGCCGCCGGGACTCGAAGGCAATGCCTATGTCGCGGTGACGTTCGTGCGCGATCCGGGCTCGGCGGAGATCTACACCAGCCCGCTATCCTACGGCGTGCAGTCGTTCTCGATCGATGTCGATGCACGGCGCAACCCGGTGACCGTGGAAGCGCCGTCACTCGTGAAGCCCGGCGAACCGCTGAAGCTGCGCTACTCGACCGAGAAACCGTCGCGCATCGTGCTGTTCGCCGTCGACGAAGGCATCCTGCAGGTCGCCGGCTACAAGACGCCCGATCCGCTCGCGCACTTTTTCCAGAAGCGCGCGCTCGAAGTGTCGACCAGCCAGATCCTCGACCTGATCCTGCCCGAGTTCCGCCATCTCAGCCTCGCTGCGGCGCCCGGCGGCGATGCGGAAGGCCTGCTGGGAAAACACCTGAATCCGTTCCGTCGCAAGGGCGAAAAACCGGTGGCGTTCTGGTCCGGCGTTCTCGATGCCGATGCGACGACGCGCGAAGTGACCTACACCGTGCCCGACTACTTCAACGGCACACTGCGCGTCATGGCCGTCGCGGTCGCCGACGATCGGGTCGGCGTGCATGAGTCGAAGACCATCGTGCGCGGCGACTTCGTGCTCTCGCCGAATGCGCCGACGACGGTGACGCCGGGCGATGAATTCGAAGTGAGCCTGGGTGTCTCCAACAATGTCGAAGGCTCGGGCGCCGATGCACAGGTCAGCGTGAACATCGAGACCGATCGCGGACTCGAAGTGATCGGCGAACCGCGCCAGACGCTTGGCATTGCCGAAGGTCGCGAAGGCTCGGTGCGCTTCCGCCTGCGTGCGCGCGATGAACTCGGCCCGAGCGTGCTCAAGTTCGCGACCAGCACGACCGGCGGCACGGGCCGGCGCCAGATCGATCTCAGCATCCGCCCTGCCACGCCCTACATGACCCGGCTCGTGGCCGGCGTCATCGACAGGGGCGAGCGCGACGTCGCGATCTCGCGCGAGATGTATCCGCAGCATCGCAAGCTCGACACCGGCATCTCCGTGCTGCCGCTGCAGTTCGCTCACGGCTTCGTCAGCTATCTGTCGAACTATCCGTACGTGTGCACGGAACAGATCGTGAGCCAGGCGATGCCGGCGGTCCTGCTCACGTCACGTCCGGAGTTCGGTTATGTGCGTGCCGAAAATGGCGCGGATGTGTCGGCGCTGATCGGCGAACTGCGGTCGCGTCAGAACGATGCCGGCGCCTATCGGCTGTGGCCGGGCAGCGATCAGGTGGTCGAGTTCGTCGCGGTGTACGCGCAGCATCTGCTGATCGAGGCCGGCGAACGCGGCGGTGCGATTCCGGGCGATCTGCTGGAGAACGGCAACAACTATCTGCGCGCGCTCGCCACCCGCGACGGCAACAATCTCACTGACGAACGCCAGAGCGCCTACGCGATCTACCTGCTCACGCGGCAGGGCCAGCGCATGGCGACCGAGATCGCGGCGCAGCGCAAGCGGCTCAACGATCGCTATCGCGGTCAGTGGGAACAGGATCTCGCCGCCGCGTGGCTCGCCGCGTCGCTCGACCTGATGAAACAGGATCGCGATGCGAACGCGCTGATCGGCGATATCCGGTTCGCGACGAAGACGCCGGACGAGGTGTACTACGACGCGATGACGCGCGATGCGCTGCTGCTGTTCATCAACGCGCGCCACTTCCCCGAGCGGCTGAGCGGCATTCCGCATGAAGTCATGACGACGCTGGCGCAGCGCGTCACCGGTGGCTACTACCACTCGCTCTCCGCCGGCACGACGCTGCTCGCGCTCGACGCCTATGCCAACGCGACCCAGGGCGCCGAACGCAACCTGGCGATTGCCGAAGTTCTGAAGGACAAGCGCGTGCGCGCACTCGCGCTGCCGTCCGGCCTGTTCCCGAAGGTGGATTTCACTGACCAGGCAGCGGCGCTGCGCTTCGGCAACAACGCCGGCATCGCGGGCTACTACCTCATCGAAACGTCAGGCTTCGATCGCAAACCGCCGACCGCCGCGATCAAGGAAGGTCTTGAAGTCATCCGCGAGTACACGGACGACAGCGGCAAGCCGCTCGCCGAGATCAGGATGGGTCAGCAGGTGAACGTGCGCCTGAAGTTCCGCGGGCTCAAGGCGGACTATATCGGCAGCATCGCGCTGGTGGATCTGCTGCCCGGCGGCTTCGAACTGGTCGTGCCGACGCAGCCAAGCGAAGTGACATTCGCCGAAGCGGCGAGTGACGAAAGTGACGAAGGTCACGCGGGTGGAAACGGCTACGCAGGCTGGACTTGCCAGATCTGCGTCAGTACAAGCGCCATGCTCGAGTACGCCGACATGCGCGAAGACCGCGTCGTCTTCTATGTGAGCGCCAATCGCGACGTGCAGGAGATCGTCTATCGCATCAAGGCCACCAACGTCGGCGCCTACGTCGTACCGCCGGCGTACGGCGAGGCGATGTACGACCGCAGCGTCGTGGCGCGTTCGGCGGCGGGCAGGCTCACGGTTGCGAGGCCATAGGAAGGAACTGAAAGCAATGGCCGCAAGAAGGCGCAAAGGATCGCAAAACAGGAAACAGGATTTCATTTCTGACCTTTGCGTTCCTTGCGCTTTTTTGCGGCCATTTCTCGTTCTTTGCGCTCCATGCAGCTACTCCGTTCGAGCATTCTGATCCTCGCGATAGCGGCCCTCGCAGTCAGCGCGATCCGCTACTGGCCACGCGAACCGCTGGCGCAGCAGATTCCCTCCTCGACCGCCGTCTTCGACCGCAACGGCCGGTTGCTGCGGCTCACATTGGCGAGCGATCAGCAGTACCGTCTGTGGACGCCGCTCGAAGATGTGTCGCCGGAATTCGTCGATGCGCTGCTGCTGCACGAGGACCGTCACTTCCATCGTCATCTCGGCGTGAATCCCGCCGCGCTGGTGCGTGCGGCGTTCTCGACTTATACGGGCGGGCCACGTGTCGGCGGTTCGACGATCACGATGCAGCTCGCGCGGCTGCTGTACGGCATCAACACACGCTCCATCGGCGGCAAGCTGGAACAGATGGCGCGCGCCGTGCAGCTCGAACTGCTGCACTCCAAGCACGATCTGCTCGAAGCCCACCTCAATCTCGTGCCGTATGGCGGCAATGTGCAGGGCGTCGGCACGGCAAGCCTGGTGTATTTCGACAAGCCGGCCGCGAAGCTGGGACTGGCGGAGGCGCTGACGCTGGTGCTGATTCCGCAGTCGCCGGCGCGGCGCGATCCGGATGCGGATGAGCCGGCGGCGCTGCGGGCGGCGCGCGAGCGGTTGTTCGTGCGATGGCGGGAAGAGCATCCGGGCACGGCGCATGAATATGTGTCGGTGCCGCTGCGCTATCGGCGGTTGAGCGAGTTGCCGTTCGCGGCGCCGCATTTTGTGAATGCGGTGCTGGTGAAAAGCGCCCCCACCCCGGCCCTCCCCCGCTTCGCGGAGGAGGGAGCAGAAATTCCGACTCCCTCCTCCGCGAAGCGGGGGAGGGCCGGGGTGGGGGCATCCGCGCATACCTTGCACACCACCTTGGACCTCCCCCTCCAACGCCTCACCGAACGCGTCCTCGCCCACTACGTCCGCGAACACCGCGACATCGGCATCCGCAACGCCTCTGCATTGCTCGTCGACACTCGCGATCTCTCCGTGCGCGCGATGGTCGGCTCTGCCGATTTCAGTTCAGCGGACATCCACGGCCAGGTGAACGGCACGCTGGCGAAGCGCTCGCCGGGCTCGGCGCTCAAACCCTTCATTTACGCACTCGCAATCGATCAGGGCCTCATTCATCCGCTCACGGTGCTGAAAGACGCCCCCGCCGCTTTCGGCCCCTTCAGTCCCGAGAACTTCGATGGTCGCTTCGTCGGCCCCATCACCGCCACCGACGCCCTCACCCGCTCGCGCAACATTCCCGCCGTTGCCCTGTCATCGCAACTCGCGCAGCCGTCGCTCTACCAGTTCCTGCGCAGCGCCGGCATCTCGCGCATGGCGTCGGAGCAGCACTACGGCCTGGCGCTCGCGCTGGGCGGCGGCGAAGTCACGATGGAAGAAGCGGCGATGCTCTACGCGATGCTCGCCAATCGCGGCCAGCTCGCTTCGCTGCGCTATTTCCAGGACGAACCGCAGCGGCAGGGACCGCGTCTGCTTTCCGAAGAAGCGAGCTTCATGACGCTCGACATGCTGCATCGCGCGCCGCGGCCCGACGATCCGTTCACGCGCAAACAGGATCGCCTGCCCGTGGCGTGGAAGACGGGTACGTCGTGGGGTTTTCGCGATGCCTGGACCGCGGGCGTCTTCGGCCCGTATGTGCTGATCGTCTGGGTCGGCAGTTTCGATGGCGCCGGCAATCCGGCCTTCGTCGGCGTGCAGGCGGCGGCGCCGCTGTTCTTCCGGCTCACGGATGCGATCACCGCGAGCGACCGCACGCTCGCCGAACCGATCTTTCGCCAGCCGCCGCGACTCGAAAAAGTCGAGGTGTGCAGCGCCTCGGGCGATCTGCCGAACGCCGAGTGTCCGCAGATCGCGAACACCTGGTACATCCCCGGCGTGTCGCCGATCCGCGTGAGCCAGGTACATCGGCGCGTGTGGATCGACACGCGCACCGGCGCGCAGGCCTGCCCGCCATACGATCCGGCCACCACGCGCAGCGAAGTCTTCGAATACTGGCCGACCGATCTGCTGCAGCTGTTCGCGCAAGCCGGCATGCCGCGTCGCCGTCCGCCCGCGCCTGCCGATTGCCAGCGCGACGTGCCGACCGGCACACCACCGCGCATCACTTCGCCGGTGACCGCAGCGACGTACACGGTGCGCGCTGCGCGCGTCGGCAGCGAATCGATTCCGCTCGCTGCCAACGCCGACAGCGAAGTCCGCCGCCTGCACTGGTTCGTCGACGACAGCTACATCGGCACCGGTACGCCGGGCATCGCGCTCGCCTGGAACCCGCAGCGCTCGGGTCATTTCGTCGTGCGTGCGGTGGACGATCGCGGCCGGGCGGACAGCCGGGCGCTGGAGGTGGCGCTGGTGAGATAGGTCCTTGCAAATCGCCCATTGGATGGGCATATTTTGCCCATCTGATGGGCATTTTTATAAGTCATTGATTTCATGCTGTCCCGGGCGCTGACTTCCCGCATCGAACAGGCCCTTGGCCTGTTTCCCGTGGTCGTCGTCACGGGCTCCCGCCAGACCGGCAAGAGCACGCTGGTCCGCGAGGCCGAACCGTTCGCCGGCCGCCCCTACGTGACTCTCGATACCGCCTTGAACCGGGAAATTGCGGTCGCCGAACCCGGTACCTTCCTGGGCAATCACCCCGGTGTCGTGACGATCGATGAAGTCCAGCGGGTGCCGGAACTGTTGCTGTCGATCAAGGAACGCGTGGACGCCGAGCGGGTCAATGGTCGCTTCCTGCTCACGGGATCAGCCAACCTGCTGCTGCTCCATACCGTTTCAGAATCGCTCGCCGGGCGCGCCCGCTATCTGACGCTGTGGCCAATGACACGCCGCGAGCAACTTGGCCTCGCGCGTTGCGGCATCTGGAGTGAACTGCTCGAGCGACCCGCCGCCGACTGGCCGACCCTCATCGCCGAACAGACGGTGCCGGCAGAAGCATGGCAGACACTCGCATCGCGCGGCGGCTATCCAGCTCCTGCGCTGCTCAATCCGACACAGGCTGCTGATCCGGATCGCGCCGAACTGTTCGCGGGTTACGCGCAGACTTATCTCGAACGCGATCTGCGCGATCTCGCAGCCGTCGACAGCCTGGTCGACTTCCAGCGGTTGATGCGGGCGGTCTGTCTGCGGCTCGGCGCCATCGTCAATCAAGCAGATATCGCACGCGATACCGGGATTCCGCGCACGACCGTGCAACGCTACCTGAATCTGCTCGAAGTCTCGTACCAGCTCGTGAGACTCGAGCCGTACTCGGTGAACCGCAGCAAACGGCTGGTGAAGTCACCGAAGGTCTACTGGAGCGATACCGGTCTTGCGCTGCATCTCTCAGGCGCACAGCCGACAGGCGCTCATCTGGAAAACATCGTATGCACCGACCTGCTCGCCTGGCGCGAACTCGATACGGCGCGCCCGTCGATTCTGTTCTGGCGCACCGCTGCTGGCGATGAAGTGGATTTCCTGATCGAACGCAACGGCAAACTGCTCGCCATCGAGGTGAAAGCCACGACGAATCCGGGCTACAACGATTCGAAAGGTCTGCGTCTGTTCCTGGAGGAATACGGTACCGATGCGCTCGGCGGCCTCCTGCTGCACGGCGGAGAGGAGACGTTCTGGATTTCAGAACGCGTACTTGCAACGCCGTGGTGGAAGGTGATCTGACATTTCTCCCGCAAGACCTCGCTTGCCAACATCACGACACCGCGCGAGACTTCCACCGCACTTCGTTCCTCAAGAGAACAACCACTCAATGGAGCGAAGCCGGGTCGACCCGCAACGCCTTCTCGTTCCCCCGTCGTCATGATTTCGACCGATAGTCAGGAAGTCTTCGCAGCTCCCGCGGACAGTGCAGCAGCAGCTGACTTTCCCGATGCCGGCCGCCTGCAGGAACTGAGCACGCGACTCATCCATGAGGGCGACGTCCAGACCCTCTATCAACACATACTCGACACGGCGCTGGCGCTGACCCAGGCGGACATGGCCAGCCTGCAGGTATTCCATTCGGAGCGCGGCGAGTTCCGGCTGATCGCCTGGAAGGGACACACGCCGTCGCCCGCGTCCTTTCTGGACTGCGTGCGCCCCGAGACCGCCGGCCCCTATGCCGTCGCGATGCGCAACGGCGCGCGCGTTTTCGTTGCGGACATCGACGACAGCGTCTTCGCCAGCGGCTGCCGGGAAATCGACGGCTTTCGCGCCGCAGGCATTCGCGCGATGCAGGCCACGCCGCTGGTCTCGCGCTCGGGCGAATCGCTGGGCGTCATCTCGACTCACTGGCGCCGGCCGCTGGCCGATGATCGACCGCTGCACCTGTTCGATGTGCTGGCGCGCCAGACGGCCGACCTGATCGAACGCGCGCGGAGCGAACTGCGTCTGCGCGAAACCGCAAGACAGAAGGATGCTCTCTACAAACTGGCGGACCTGCTGCATCGCACGCGTTCGCTGGACGACGTCTACGCCGCGGCACTGCAGGCGATCGTCGTGGCCCTGCAATGCGATCGCGCGTCGATCCTGCTCTTCGACGAAGCCGGTTCGATGCGCTTCGTGGCATCGGGCGGGCTCTCCCACAGCTATCGAGAAGCGGTCGAAGGACATTCGGTGTGGAGGCCCACCGATCCCAACCCCGCGCCGATTCACATCGACGATGCTGCGACTGCGCAGATGAGCGAGTCGCTGCGGGAGAGCATCCTCGCAGAAGGCATCGGCGCGCTGGCCTTCATTCCGTTGGTCTCGGATGGCCAGCTGATCGGCAAGTTCATGGCGTACTTCGACGATCCGCACGGCTTCTCGCGCGACGAGATGGACCTGTGCCTGCTGATCGCGCGCCAGGTGGCATTCGCCATCGAGCGCAAGCGCACGGAAGACGCGCTGCGCGAAGCGGATCAGCGCAAGGACGAATTCCTCGCCATGCTCTCGCACGAACTGCGCAATCCGCTGGCGGCGATCACCATCGCCGCACAGGTACTGCAACAGAACGTCACTGCCGATCCATCGCAACAGGAAGCGCGCGGCATCATCGATCGCCAGACCGCGCGGCTCACGCGACTGGTCGACGATCTGCTCGAAGTGTCGCGCATCACGTCCGGACGCATCCAGCTGCAGAAGCAGCGCGCGGCGCTGCGCGACATCGTCGAGCGCGCCGTCGAAAGCGTGCGACCGACGATTTCCCTGCACCATCATGCGTTGCGCCTCGTGGTACCAGAGACTGCAGTGTGGCTGCATGCGGACGCGGCGCGCATCGAGCAGGTGCTCATCAACCTGCTCTACAACGCCGCAAAGTACACCGACGACGGCGGCACGATCCAGCTGCTCGCCGAGTGCGACGGCTCGCACGCCGTGCTGCGCGTCGTCGACAACGGCATCGGTATCGAACCGGACCTGATGCCGCACATTTTCGAGCTGTTCACGCAATCGCAGCGCTCGCTGGACCGTTCGCAGGGCGGTCTCGGCATCGGCCTGTCGCTGGTGCAGCGGCTCGTCACGATGCATGACGGCACGGTGCACGCACGCAGCATCGTCGGCGAAGGCAGCGAGTTCATCGTGCGACTGCCGGTCCTGCAGGACGACGCCGACGCCGCAGCGGAGCTCACGACCGAATCGCAGGATGCGCCCGCGCCCACCCTGCGCATCCTCGTCGTCGACGACAATGCCGACGCCGCCAGGGGACTGGCGTTGCTGCTCGGCGGTCACGGCTATGCCGTCTCGCTCGCCTATGACGGCGAGGCCGCACTCGATGCGGTGCGCAGCGTGCAACCGCACGTCGTATTCCTCGACATCGGCCTGCCGCGGATCGACGGTTACGAAGTCGCGCGTCGCCTGCGTCAGGATCATTCCCGCGACGCGCTCGCGCTGGTTGCACTGACGGGCTACGGCAAACAATCCGATCGCGAACGGGCCTCGCAGGCGGGCTTCGATCTGCACCTGGTCAAACCGGCCGACGTGTCGGCCGTGCTGCAGTATCTGTCGGTGGTTGCAGCCGGACGCCGGGAACGTCAGGCGCGATGATCCTGCTGTTCCGCATATGTCATGCCGCCGATCGTGCAATGCAGCTCACGCCAGACCGTGACGCAATACCTTCCGCCTGGCGATGAAGTGCGCGGCTCGTCACGCACGACGATTCAAGTCGCCCAGCAGAATTCCGATGACTAAGTAGATTCATCAACGCTCCCGGAAGCCGATGCACGAGCCCTTGCCATCGGCCTCGCACGAGTGACGACATCATCGGCAACTGCTCAGGGGAAATTGATCGTGAACAAGTTCTTCTCGATTCTGGCGATCGCCGCATCCGTCGCGCTGCCCGTGGCAGGGGCCATGGCAAGCGATCTCGCAAAAGCCGGCACCATACTGGTTTCGGCGGACGGCGTCCGTCTCGGACCGGTCTATCGCGTCGCCGGCGACGGCTCCGCACAGCTCATCATCAAGGGCAAGATGGCGACGGTCCCCGTCGCGACGCTGTCCATGGTCGATGGCCGACTGACGACCAGCCTGTCGAAGAATGACGTTGGGAGTCTGAACTGATTTGGCAGTGAGGCCGCAGCGTGATCGCTGCGGAATCGGCCGCGGGGCATGATCGGATCATCATCAATCTGGATCCTTCAATGAGGCCGCAGCGTGATCGCTGCGGAATCCGCGAATCAAGCCACGCCAGCCACGCGGCGCCTGTTGCCTTCAATGAGGCCGCAGCGTGATCGCTGCGGAATCCCTCGTCATCGTCGAATGCGCGATGGATTTTTTCCCGCTCCCTTCAATGAGGCCGCAGCGTGATCGCTGCGGAATCCGCGCGTACTTCGAGGTGAACCCATGACCTTCAAGCCTTCAATGAGGCCGCAGCGTGATCGCTGCGGAATCCGATGCCTTCGCCGCAACCGCCCCCGACACCGTTTTCCTTCAATGAGGCCGCAGCGTGATCGCTGCGGAATCAGCAGTTGATTGGGAATTGATGAAAATCTCCTGTGTCCTTCAATGAGGCCGCAGCGTGATCGCTGCGGAATCCAGCCCTTGGTTCCTTAGTACCTAAGTACTACCGATGCTTCAATGAGGCCGCAGCGTGATCGCTGCGGAATCTACACAGAAACATCGCCGCTTTCCGTGGCTGCGTAGCTTCAATGAGGCCGCAGCGTGATCGCTGCGGAATCGAATTTCGCAACGAACGTCTCGCCGCGAGCACCGAGGCTTCAATGAGGCCGCAGCGTGATCGCTGCGGAATCGTAGTTGACGGCTCCGTCAGTTTCGGGCAGGCTGACGCTTCAATGAGGCCGCAGCGTGATCGCTGCGGAATCCAAGGTCAGCATCGAGGCTCAGTTCTACCAAGAGGGCTTCAATGAGGCCGCAGCGTGATCGCTGCGGAATCTGCGCGGGGAGCTCGCGAAAGTCAAGACCGAAGCGGCGCTTCAATGAGGCCGCAGCGTGATCGCTGCGGAATCCAGTACGTCCAAAAGTCAACCCCGGTTCATTGCAGGTGCTTCAATGAGGCCGCAGCGTGATCGCTGCGGAATCGGCGAAGGTGGCGCCAGAGTTCTTCGCGATGTACCGCGCTTCAATGAGGCCGCAGCGTGATCGCTGCGGAATCTGCAGCCGATCGGCGATCACATCGAGCGCGTGACCGGCGCTTCAATGAGGCCGCAGCGTGATCGCTGCGGAATCCCCGCTGCGCGTGCGTCAGATGCAGACGATCGTGTCTGGCTTCAATGAGGCCGCAGCGTGATCGCTGCGGAATCCTGGCGTCAGCCCGCGCATCCGCCGATTGTTCAGCGGCTTCAATGAGGCCGCAGCGTGATCGCTGCGGAATCCCAGGTTCTCGATCACGCGGCCGTGGTCGATCAGCGTGCTTCAATGAGGCCGCAGCGTGATCGCTGCGGAATCCGCGAAAGAATGGCGGCGGATGGCTGGGCCGTGGAAGCTTCAATGAGGCCGCAGCGTGATCGCTGCGGAATCGATCTGCTGGCAGACGAATCTCGACGAGCGCACGGTGCAGCTTCAATGAGGCCGCAGCGTGATCGCTGCGGAATCCGGCGTGTGATCGGGGCCGTGGATGTGCGTGACGCGCTTCAATGAGGCCGCAGCGTGATCGCTGCGGAATCTCTGTGTGACGCCTTAGGTATGACGCGCGGCGAACTATGCTTCAATGAGGCCGCAGCGTGATCGCTGCGGAATCTCTGCGTGACGATCGCCTCATCGGGCGGATTCACGACGCTTCAATGAGGCCGCAGCGTGATCGCTGCGGAATCGTCGCTGCGGGTTGTGTTTGAACGCGCCGCGAAGCTGCTTCAATGAGGCCGCAGCGTGATCGCTGCGGAATCGTCCTGGATGAGGAAACGAAGCTCATCTGGGATCTGCTTCAATGAGGCCGCAGCGTGATCGCTGCGGAATCCATGCGTGCCCTTGCCGACCCGATTCGAGTAGCTGTCGCTTCAATGAGGCCGCAGCGTGATCGCTGCGGAATCCTCGGACTACGCGTGGAACGTCAACTTCAACAACGGGCTTCAATGAGGCCGCAGCGTGATCGCTGCGGAATCAAGAAGAGCACGGATCAGGCGGCGGAGGCGACGGAGCTTCAATGAGGCCGCAGCGTGATCGCTGCGGAATCACTCTGGAAGCCCATCGGCACTGAGCGCATCAGCGCTTCAATGAGGCCGCAGCGTGATCGCTGCGGAATCCTTGCCGGCGGACGCGAGGTTGCCGTGGTCCGCGTGGCTTCAATGAGGCCGCAGCGTGATCGCTGCGGAATCCGACACCCGCGGCACGGCAAGATCATCGAGACGTCGCTTCAATGAGGCCGCAGCGTGATCGCTGCGGAATCCAGGCGGTTCTGCGTGTGCGCTTCGCGCTTCTGCTCGCTTCAATGAGGCCGCAGCGTGATCGCTGCGGAATCTACGCGCCCGTCACCGCATCCAGCGCACGCCCGCCGCTTCAATGAGGCCGCAGCGTGATCGCTGCGGAATCCCGGGGCCGGCCGGTTGGCGTGATGCGGTCGCCGAGCTTCAATGAGGCCGCAGCGTGATCGCTGCGGAATCCAAGAAATATCAGTTGGGGCAGGTGTCCGTCATGCCGCTTCAATGAGGCCGCAGCGTGATCGCTGCGGAATCGATGATCCTGGGTAGAGGTTAAAGTGTTAAAGTGTGCTTCAATGAGGCCGCAGCGTGATCGCTGCGGAATCCGCCTTGTTCAACTTGATCGTCTTAGACAGCGTTGGCTTCAATGAGGCCGCAGCGTGATCGCTGCGGAATCCGTCCACTCCCAACCCCGCGAACGAGTTCGTATTTTCGAACCGTCTGCGAGCGCTGCGATAGGTGGCCGAGATCATGGAGAACACGATCAATGGGAATCAACTTGAAATGGAAACAAATTCCGAATTTTCAAAGAGCTGGGACTTGCGAGCGCTCCCCGGGATTTTCGGCATCACCGGAGCTCTCGCGGAAGGCGGCGAGAATCAGATGATGACCGGTTCGCGAGTGACGGGCTCGAAATCCTTGCCCAAGCTTACCACCCTCGGGACCACACGATCAGCGGGCCCAACATCGACGAACAGGATGTGATCCTCGCCGTGATGAATGACGCCGTCGAGCAGGGCCACGAGTTCTGCATGTCGTTGCCTGCTCATCCGACACTGGAAGACGGACAGCTGCAACCATTCACCATAGCCGTTCATGACATTGAATACCCGCCGCCAGCGCTTCTGGTCGGCGATGTCGTAGGTGACGACGTAAAGGTGCTCTTCCTTCATATCAGCGCGTCGTGAAGTTGGGATATTCGGGTATCTCCCCGAGCAGATGCCGGCTCAGCAGGCGTGCCTGCAATTCCAGCAATCTGCGATAGCTCACCCTGTATCCGAACAGTGGATGCGTAATCTCCTGGCCCATCCGACGTTCGAACGTGGCGATGAACCGCTTGCGACCATCTTCTGTCAGCGCAACGCTGCCGGCGACGCTGATGAAATCCGACGGGCGAACCTCCCCGTTGTTGATCGCCTGGATCACACTCGAGTCTGCAATCAGCGGTCGGAAGGGCTCCATCATGTCCAGCGCCAGCGCGGGACGCCCGTAGCGCGGCTGATGATAGAAGCCTCGATAGGCATCGAAACCCACGGCCGTCAGGGCAATCGTCCACGCGCGCACGAGCAATGAGTACCCATACGACAACAGCGCGTTGACCGGGTCTGTCGGCGGGCGACGATTGCGCTTTTCGAAATCGAAGCGCAGCGAGTCGTCGTCACCGCGGCTGATCATCTGCGAGAAATTTCCGAAGTAGCGGGCGGCTGCCTGACCCTCCGTGCCGAGCAGTTCGCCCAGGTTCTGGGCGCGCTGGACTCCGCGCAGATCCGCCTGGAATCCGTCGATGATCACGTCCGGGGCTGATCCGTCTTTCCAGTTCCGGCGCAGCAGGGTCTTCTGATTCTGAATCTTTGCTGCGACCAGGCCTTTGGCCAGACGCAGGCACACTTGCGGATCGAAGCTGGCGCGATACTGGGCCGTGCGTATCTCGACATTTTTGTGACCGATGCCGACCGTGTGTCCCGTGAACCATCCGCCAAAAGAGTGCCAGGTGATCGGGATCTCCCTGCTCATCAGTTCCTGCAGCGTCGGCGTCGTCACATACACCTGTCCGAGGATTGCGAGCTGCGAGATATCCACCAGACGAACGCTCTGTATCGGCTTGTCTTCGACACTGATCTCCAGTGTTTCGCCCTTCTTCGCGACCTTCGCACCACGCGCCTGGACATACAGTGGCAATGCCGCATCACGCGTAGCAGCCAGCGGTCTGGGAGTGACATCCTGTCGGAGAAGGGAATGCACTTCGTCCGGCAGGCAGATGCCGACGAGCGAACACCGCGGACACTTGGGACTGTCTTCCAGCGGCGGCGGAATCTGGCCGCCTGCTGCAACGAGCCGAAGTCCATCGATCGCGTTTCTCGTCAGCGCACGCAGTTCCTCATCGAACACGACACGCACACGCTCGCGACTCTCAGCGAAATACAGCACGCCCTCTTCGCAGAGATAGCCGTGCTCTTCGAGGATGAGTCCCTGCACGCATAGCTGTACTCGCTCCGGATCGTAAGCACCGCGCTGCACATGAGGCCGCCTGCCGCGCTTGTAGTCGACCGGCGTGACGCGATTGCCTTCAGCCTCCACGAGATCCAGGCGCGCGATCAATCCAAGCCGGTTGGAGGAGAGCGTGATCGAACGTGCATGGAATTTCTCGTCCGATGCATCGTCGGTGGCGGGCAGATCGCCGCCCGCCTTGTCGACACGGCGATGCACGTATCGACCCTCGACGGTATCCGACGAGTCCGCCCACTCGCCCTGCACCCATTCGAGATAGGCGAGCCGCGGGCAATACTGGTACTCGTTGACCATGCGCGCCGGCAGCAGCGGCAGATCGCCGCTGAGTTCGGGAAAGGGCAGCGGCAGTTCCTGCTGGGGGAGGGTGTCCTCAGCCATCGCACGAATCCTGTGTTTCCCTGGCTGGGGGCAGGATCGCGCCGGGCAGTCTCAGGAACTGAGACTCAATGCAGGATTCTGCGACCGGATTCGATCTGGACGGCAGAAACCTGGATGCAGATCACCTGCGTGTGGCCGGCATTCCGACAAATCGGAAAACCAGCTCCCCGTGTATCGATTGCGGATCGATTGCCATCGCGGAAACAGGTGTCCTCCGCGAAAGCAACTCCTCGAAGCAACTCCTCTTGCACCCACGCCCAGGCGAGAATCGTCGTAAGATGCCACGCATGGAACCGGCCGTGCTCGAAACAACCGCGCGCATCATCGCCACGACGCTACCCGACGTATGGGCGGTCTACGTCTACGGCAGCGCTGCCCGCGCCGATGACGGGCCGGCAAGCGACATCGACATTGCCGTTCTGCTGCCGCCGCGCTCCGCGATTCCCGACAAGCTTGGATTGATGGCCCGGATTGCTGCGGCCGCCGGGCGTGATGTGGATATCGTCGATCTGCGCCGGGCCAATCTCGATCTGATTCACGCAGTGCTGCGCGAAGGTCGTGCGCTGCTGATTCAAGACGAAGATGAAACGCTCGGATGGGAGGCAGAACGCATGACCGACTATGCACTCTTCAATCCACGTCGCGCCGACATCATCGAACAGTACATGCGCGAACCGCTGCGACGCACGCCATGAACATCGCCGCCCGAAAACTCGCCGCGCTCGAACGTTGCGTGGAACGTGCCCGCAATGAACATGAGCTGGCGGGCGGCAATTTCCGGAATGATTTCACGCGACAGGACGCAGCAATCCTCAACGTCACGCGCGCCTGCGAAGCCGCCATCGATCTTGCCAACATGGCAATCCGCAAGCACCGACTGGGCGTACCCGGCGACGCGCGAGAGGGCTTCGCGCTACTGGAACGCGGCGGCCTCGTTTCCTCCGATCTCAGTGCACGGCTTCAGCGAATGGTCGGATTCCGCAACATCGCCGTTCATCAGTATCAGGATCTCGATATCGACATTGCGGAATCGGTGATACGCGACGGCCTGGATGATCTGCTGGTGTTTTCCGAAGGGATCAGAGCGCGGTTGTGACAGAGCATGGCGGCCACCACCTGCTCGCTGTCCGATGCTTTCTCACAGCAACATCTTTCCGCCATCGACGAACACGCCGCGTTCCGGCCATTCCGGACACAGAGCTTCGACGACGGCCATCAACTCATCGAGCGCGCGGTAGGGATCGTCCTCAGGCGGAACGACGACCTCGATGCCGCCGCCGTTGGCGCAGGGTTGGTCAGGCGAGGTGGGAGAGGATTTCATCGAGAAGCGTCTCTGCGTCGCTATGCTATGGCCTATCTCACACGACCGAAATATTTCGCAACAAGCGACCCTGCAACCAAAAATGCCCAGCGATTGCCTGACCTACTCGCGGAGGATCATGACCCTTCCAGGCTCGCTCGGTTACGACGATATCAAACCGCCCATCTTCACCGGACGCTTCCGACATAGAACCCCGCATTACAACGGTTCGTAAGCGCCAAGCCCGCTGTCCGAGCATGCTCATTCCCCAGATTTCCTTGATCTCTCCATGGAATTCATAGTCGTCTACATCCCATCCATCCACAGGGAGCAGACCAACCATATCCTCCATACTGTATCTTTCCTCCAGTGCGCCGAATTCCGGTTGCGTGTGTTCTCCAGTCAGCCAATGCATTCCTTCGAAGTGCTCCACGGTGCGAGGAATCGAGAATGTTCTGACTTGAGCCGGGCCGGCGTCGTAGGCGATCGCAGCAAACAGGAACTGATATTTTCCGTCGCGACGATACCAGCTGCGATTGGCAGCAAACTCGGTGTCATAGAACGAAATAGAGGCGTTCCCGATACGGGCTTCCAACTGCGCTTCGACACCGTCCGCCCATACAAGCACCCGCTTCAGCTCGACGTCATGGCTCATGCCGTCCTTGCAATAGGGGAACATCGAGCGGAACTGGTTGGCCTCACCCGGATTCCTGGATAGCGCAACGACCAACGCTATCCCGGTGTTGCGTTCCGAATATGCCTGCGCACTTTCTTGTGTTTCGACCAACGAACCACTAAGTGACTGCCAAGGAATCAGGTGATCCCGGCGATGCAACTGAGGCGTGAAATGCATGAGATCTGCAATCAACGTTGTCGATGCTTCCAACAGAAATCCACGCTCTTCGATCAGCTCAGCTGGGGGTGGTGATGAAGGAGATTTCAAATGTCCGGGATTGTGTGTTGCAACACGTAGCAACTCCGGAAGATGCTCGACGACGAACATTGCATCGTCGAAGAAGGGCATCCAGTGAGAACCCATGGAATGAATCTCATCGTCGCCTTCTTCGAAGACAAGGAATGGCTTTGTCGTTGCCGGCAACTGAACACTACCTGTTGAATTGCAGTATTCGGCCATCTGCGCTTCATCCTCCGGGGTCGCCAGGCGGAGGTCTGGATGGTCTCGCCGCACCAAGACTTTCCCCAACGAATCAAACACAACGCCATAGTGCTCGCTGCTCATCCAATCGACGGAACCGATCCCATAGCTCGATAGGAAAACACGGTCAGAGATGTTGAATGTGGGCATGATGTTCGCATTCCTCATGGATTCTCTGAGGGTTGCTCACTCACTGTCTTCGAAACAACTACAGCATCAGCTCGTCACTGATGAGGGGCCAAAGTTGCCAAAACCCTGACTCGTTCGTCGGATCGCAGAGTTGCAGATCGCGAAGATGCCGCGAGCTATGCGCTCCTCTCCACTCCCTGTCCAGTCGACCTGAAGCACCGAGCGCGCCATATGGCGAGAAGCCGGAACCGTCCAGAGCGGCCATGTGAAGGCCATGTCATCACCGCGACCGACGACACCCGTCGTGATGATCTTCGTGCCGCGCGGAAAACTTGGCAGCAGCGGTAGGCCACGGAACGCCAGCCACTCAAGCGGGGCATCCACGCGAGTGCCGTCGTCGTTCGGATTGTTTGCCATCAAAGCCCAGTTGCGCTCGGAACCAGGATCCCACCGAAGGTTGCTACCAGGCTTTTCCCCATGCCCCTCGAACAGCGATTGCTCGATCCACTCCTGAGTCACTGAAGCTCGAATGCCCTCCACGGCACCAAGGAACGTCTGATTCGCCGCTGTGAAATGGAATGCGGTGGGCTTGGTGTTGCCCTTGCCATCGACAGCGACATCCGTGCCATAGGCCGCCGCGTAGGCCGCTGCCTCGTCGCTGCCCTTCGACCACGCCGCGATGCAGTCCGCGAGGAACGTTTTGAATGCATCAGGCGGAGGTTTGAGGTCGGCGACCTTCTGCGGTCCTTGCTTTTTGGTGGCGGCCTTCGTGTAGGTGAAGCGCCACGGCGCGCCCTCGGCCTCGGCAACTTTGGCGTCCTCCGCGATGCCTTTCACGAGGTCGGATTTACTGCCGTCGAATCCGTCAACGAAGGCTCGAAACGAACCATCGTCAAGAAAGCCGAGCTTCGCACCTGGAACGATCCGAAGCAGCCCCAGTGCTGCAAGGAAACCGAGCGGATTGGAACCGTCAACACCCACGAGTTGGATGCGGCTCATGACAATGCCTCCTTCCCCTGCTCTGCTTCGCTGGCACGATGATCGGCGAGACGAAGAATCGCCTCCAGCCAACACAGTTCCTGCCAGCCGTATTTTTCCACGAGCGCCCAGAAGCGATCAGCGAGCGGGGAATCGAGCTGATGCAACTTGTTGTCTGACGGGATCGCGGCAAAGTCGAGCGTGCCGAAGGTCTTGCTTGCGTGGCTATCGAGCGAGATGTCCACCGGCACTTCGTCGGTCACAGCGGGCGCGAAGGGGCGGCAGTAGCCGTGGTGGCTCGCGACCAGATGAAGCACTAGGTCAAGATCGGGCGCTTGCTGCGGATCCACCTTCTGCAATGCCGCCTTCAGCGCATCCATGCGACTGCTCAACATCGCGAGTGACTGCACTTCATGACGTGCGCCCCGTGGATAGCCGCTCCTTTGCTGCGCAAGCCGATGTGCTTCACGCGCACCAGGCGGCATTGCCGATTTGGCCTGCAGCGTTTCGTCTTTGAAGAACTCGATCTTGCTTCCGCCGCGAAGCATGAGCTGAAACCGCGGGTCGGCCTTGCCGATGTCGTGCAGCCACGCAGCAAGCGCGATGTGCTCGGCCAGCCACACGCCAAGCCCGCATCGCATTGCAAACTCACGCGCGAACGACTCCACGTCGATGCTGTGCTCAGCGAGTGAGACAGCCCGGCCTGCGTAGAACGAGTCGTCGCCGTCAGTTGTCAGCTCCACACCATCTTCGAGCGTCTCATCGGGACGAATCGTGCCTCTAAGCTCCGCCAGAGGCACGCGCCGGGCATAGAGAACAGACCACGAAGGCGTACCTGGCACCACGAGCGATCTGCGCCCGACGGCGAGCTTCTGCGCCCAAAGGCGCTTCCATGCTGGCCAGTCACCGTTTGAAGCAAGGCGACCGAGCGCCGCGCGAGCCTCACCCGGCTCGTCGAGTGGAAGGGAAAGTCCGAGCGTCCCGATGACGGCAGGCTGCAGTCGCAGCACCGGCCTCGCGCGAGCGAACAGTTCAGCCTGTTCCGCGCGGTCGCTGACCGGCTCGGTCGAGGCGGCATCGAAGCAGCCGTTACGGATGCCGCCATAAGCCGCAGGCACAACAAGCGTGTGGCCGGGCTTCAAGGTCTTTGCATCGACGATCTCGCTCTCGTCGCCCCTCCAACGGAGCGCGCGGCGCCCTCCGGTTTCCGGCTCTTCATTATCGTCGAGCATCGCACTCTCGGCATCACTCGAATCGCTCGCGGACTGATTGCTGAGCCATGCCCGCACCGTGGCGAATGGCAGCGACATGGCCTCGAGGCCTGAAGGGCGTACAGCCGCGACGATCGCCGTTGCCGCTTCGATATCATCTGTTTGAAGCACATCCTCCGTGAGATCGGCACGCCAGACGACCTGCACATCCGCCGGCCCCGCGCTCGGTCCGTGCAGCCAGAGGCTCACATCGGGAAGCTGGCTCGGCGCGGGCGAGGTTTGCGCCCAAAGGTCTAGGTATGCAGGGAGCAGGGTTGGCGCGTTGGGCTTGGGAGCGAGCAGCTTTCTCAGTTCGTCGCCCGTTGGGACATCAAGCGCAAGGATGCCGAAATCAACCTGAGCCCGCTTGGCGATCTGCACTTCGGCCTGCACCTTCGCTTCCCCTCGAAGCTTCTTGGCTGCGTCTTTGAGCTTCCTCAGTTCATCCTTCAACTTCTTAGGGCGCTCTTTTTCTTGCTCCTTGAACCACCTGACGGTCTCCGCAATGGCTTTTCCGTAGATAGGATCGTCTTTGGCAGACTTGTCATGAACGATGACGCCTTCTGCGCTTCCGTACATTCCAAGCCGATCCACTCGACCAAAGCGCTGCCGCAGACTATCGAGGCTCGCCACCTCCGTGACCAGCGCATCGAAATCGAAGTCCGCGCCAGCCTCGATGCACTGCGTGCCGACGATGACGCGCTTGGGGCTGTCCTCACTCCGTTCGCGGCCAGTCTGAACAGCGGGCCGCAGCTCGCGAAACACGTCGTCGCGGTCGAGTGGTCGCATCCGGCCGGTTAGCAGCGTGACCGTTGCATCAGCACCCAGAGTATCGCCAAGCTCCGCTGCGATTGCGCTTGCGCTCGCCACGCGGTTGACGACCACAGCAACAGTTCGATGGCGTTCCAACAGGTTCCTTGCATGATCCACGCACGCCTTCTCCAACACGGTTCGATCCTCAACCTCGACCAGACGCGCGGGTTTCCTGACGTGCAGGCGCGGTCCGAGCGGCGAATCCGGCTGCTTCTCGTCATCGCACAGCATGAATGGCTCCGTGTCGTCCGTACCCGGTGTGGCCGACAGGAATGTGTGGGCGAAGCGCGTCTTCACGCCGCTGCCCGAGAACCGCGTGCGCAAGCGTGTGAGCTGATCGAGCGTCTGCCGGAACGGCTCCGACAGATGCACCTCGTCGAGCAGAAGCAGCGTGTCGTTGGCGAGCAGACCCGCATGCACCGGCTTCATCCCCTGGCTCACGCCGTAACCCTGCATCAACATGCGAGAACCAACCTGATCGACAGTCGAGGCGATGACAAGCGGCTGATCGGGTGTGCGTGCCCATCCGTCGTCCTTGGGCATTCCGCCACGCAGGGTGAACACACCAAGCGGTTCTTCACCCATGCGTGTCAGTGAACGCAGTCGATTGGCGACTTCGACCACGACGGGCACGGCATTCGTCAGCAGCGCATGAAGGATGGTACGTCCACGCTCGGCGACCTGATCCACCACGATGCGGCGATCCACCACCATCGCGATGCGCCTTGGGCACCATCGCTCGGCTGCATTTTTTTCGGCATCGAGTGCGAGCGCGAATAGCGCGATGTCGATGCACGTCGTCTTGCCTGCACCTGTTGGCAGGTCGAGCACGCGTGGCCATACCTTGTCGGCAACGATCCGTTCGAGCAGACGCTGTTGCCACGCGAAGGGCTGCTTGTCACCGTGAACGGCCGCGTGGAACGCGCCGAAATCGGAGGTGGAGAGGCTCATTGGACCTCCACGGGCAGGCACAGCCCGAGACCGAAATACCGACCGGCACCAAGCAGCAGCGGACCGCGCACGGGCGCGTCGAACCGGATGTCGGCGTGCACACGCACGCGCGGCGTACGGCCGGGCTGCCCAGGCCAAGGACGGAAGTCCCGAACATGCTGCGCGCCGGGGAGCAGTGGCGCGAGAGACACTTCAACAGATACCGGGCGCACGCCGACGACGTTCTGGCAGGCGTCACTGATGCTCCGCTGCGCCTCCAGCGCGGCCTTGCGCGCGGTGCCGCCCTGGTTGCTGCGCAGGTTTCCGGGGTTCCTATCTAGCGCAATCGGCGTGGCGGTGATGAAGCGCATGGCTGGCTGGGACCACCGCTGCGGGTCGAGAGCGAGCTTTGCCGACACGTCTACGCGCCGAACACGGAACGGCGGCAGCGTCCCGCCCGCCAGCGTCAGGTCGCCGCGATCATCTGCACGCGCCTTCTCCCACTTTGCGACGAGACGCAGCAATGCATCACGGTCGCACGCTGACAGCGCGTGCGGCAGCACGAGGGCACAGCCCATGAGCGCACCATCGGCATGCTCGTGCCCTACGAATGGCAGCGGCACGAACGCAACGTGCGGCGCTCGCGTCGGGCCGTTCTCTGCGTGCCCCGAGATCGTCGCCGGAAGGTCCTGCCTGCCATGCATCTCGATCAGCGAAGCGCGCAACGCACGCGCAAGATCGGTGGTGCGTGAAGCGAGCGGCCGCGAACCGCCCACGCGCTCGAAGATCACCCAGTCAGGCGAAAACACGCTTTCGGCGTGCAGGACTGCCGCTGTCTCCTCGGACACCGGGCGATAACGCTGTGGTCGCGCCGGCAGCACACGACCCTGCACGCCCCGATGGTGCTCGAAGGCTCGGTCGAGCCGGTCGAGCTGACCAGGGCCGATCGCGCGCAGGACAACATCTCCTTCGTCACTCGGAACGAGCGTCGGCGTGAAATCGCCATCAACGAGCGTGCAGCGCACCAGCGACGATGAGTGACCCAGACGCGTCACGCGCGCACAGAGGCGTTCCAGTGCGGCGCGATGAGGCGATGGGGCAGCCTCCGGCCAAAGGAATACGAACGTGGGCGTCTCGGGCAACACGACGGGAAACGTTCGCACTTGGCGCGTTCGCCGCTCGGGTATGAGTGAAACCGAAGTTTCCAAATCCGCATCTGAAAAGCCATCGTTGGCGACGGCACGTTTCGCCTTTTCAATCGCCTTCAACGCCTTCTTGCTTGCATCGCTCTCGGCATTTTTGAGGGATTCTTCTTGGAACCTAGCCTCCGCGTTCGCGAGTTTGCTTCTCGCCTTCGTCTTTTGATTGGCGAATTCAACGTCCCACGCTTCTGACGATAAGCCGGCGGTTTCACCGAGCGTCACGTCATTGACCGGCACATACACGTCCTGCACCTGACGCCTGCCGACCTTCGATTCTGGATCGGCCCGCAGCGACGGTGCGCTCTGCTGTTCGAGCCACAGGAGCGCCTCCCGCTCGGCTAGATCCACGTCATCGTTATCGTGGAGCGCAGCGACTAGCGCCGAGAAGAAGCGCGCAGGATGCGGCGGCCACTCTGCGCGTCCGCGATCATTGTGCGCGGTTGCCGCGTAGCGACCGGTCAGCAGCTCGACCTCGATGGCAAGCATTACGACTCCATGGCGTCTGTTTCCGCCGCCGCCAGCGCGCGGCTTCTCGTGACGAGATCGGCAAGCTTCGGCGACGGCGTGAGTTCTGCCAGCAGCACGCCCGCATCCGTTTCAAACTTGACGCCATCGGGCAGCTTCCCAACTGCGTCGTTGTAGAGGGCGATGGCTCCGGCAAGGCTTAGCTCTAGGTTCGTCGTGTTGCCATCGCGGCCGACCGCCTCCAGCTTCAGCGCGCAACCCGGTTTCGGCACCAGCAGGCAACGCGAACGGAGATCATGCCCGCGATCCTCTGCAGCGAGCACCGCGAGGAGGCCAAGAGCGACCAGCACCGTCCGCGCCTCGTTCGCGCCGCTCGCGAAGCCGAGCCGACGCAATGCCGCCAGGGATAGCACGACTGTGTGCTTCGCCTCGTCGATGGTCACGCCACCACCTATCGAGTCGATGCTCGGCGTGACGTTGCCGTGATTGACCTCTGAGGGCTTGCCTTCCTTACCGAACCTTGCTGGTTTTTCTGGATTCCTGAGCGCAGGTAAGCCATCGGCGGCAGTGATAGTGCCTTGGTCGCTCTCGATGCCGATGGTCCATCGCTCGTCGCCCTCTGCCTCGTAGATGTCAGCTGCCTTCTTGAGAATGTTCATCGGATCGATCCGGCTTTCGGTCTTGCTGCCGAGCACCGCGTTGATGCCGACGATCTCCGACACCAGCGCACGCTGGAACTTGGCACCGAGACCACCCTTCGGACCGGTGCTGTCCCACAGGCCGAACACAAGCCCGGTTGGGCAGACCTTGAACAGCGCGGTCGCATCCTTGGGGCTCGTGTCGGTCAAACTCTTGCCCATATCTGAGAGGCGGAAGAGCACATTGCCGAGCAGACTGTCGCGCAGCAGGGCGTCCGCGATGCGGTGCGGCGCGGTGAGCGAGGTGACACGGCCCACTTCAGGCGCGACGTTCTTAAAGTCGACGCTGACGACGGGCAGCGCGATCTTCTTTTCGTCCCACAGCGCCTGCAACGCGTCCTCCATCCGGTTCGCTTGGCTCTGCACCGAGTCGATAAGCACGCATGTCGTGTCCTGCCTATTGATGCGACGGGTCTCGAACGCATACTTCGCACCGGGCTTTTTGTTTTTGTCATCTACCGCATGTGTCGGTGGAAAGATCTTGTCCCCCGGCCCGCCGGCTGGCTCCAACGTTGCCACACCACGAATGGCCACTGCGTCGCCGGCTACGAGTTTTCTCAGCTCTTCAAGGTTCAGATGCATTGGTTTCTCCTCTTCCATATCTCTGTCTGTTTGCTTCGAGTACAGGGTGTTCTTCTGTCGTCGTCTCGGGTTCGCCCTCACCCGCCCGTAAATCGCGATGGCTTGCGGTTCAGGAACGTGCACGAGGCGTTCGGGAATGCCGGGATCATTTTCGTTCTTGGCCCCTCTAATCCCCGCCTACCCTCCCCGCTTCACTGAGAGGAGGAAGGCGAAGATTAGGCCCTCGCAGTGTCGCTGCTCCACTCCATTCGTTCATCGCTGCCTCATCTGACGCCGGCTCCGTTTCAATCTCGTCAACGCTCGACAGGTCGATTTTCGGTCATAAGGGGGGGTTGCCCCACGAGTCTGACATTTGTGAAACAAGCCGTTTCACCAAATTTTTATCAGAACCATTCATGCCTCATCCTCCACCATCCCCACAAACTCCTCCGCCTGCAGTAACCGCGGCACCTTCTCGATCTGCTTCTGTTCGACGATCGGTTTCGGCTGTCCGCTGACCTGCAGTTGATCGAAGCCGCGCGCCGAAACCAGTACGCGGGATTCGAGCGTCGCAGTGGCGGCGTTGTAGGCATCGACGGTTCTGCCGAGGCGCTGGCCGAGTTTGGTCCAGTGCTCGCCCAGCTTGGCGACGCGGTCGTAGAGATCCTTGCCCAGCAACGCGATGTCCTTCGCATTCTGCGCGAGTGCTTCCTGCCGCCAGCCGTACGCGACGGCGCGCAGCAGGGCGATGAGCGTAGTCGGCGTTGCGACGATGACTTTCTCGTTCACGCCGAATTCGATGAGCGACGGGTCTTCCTGCAGCGCGGCGCTGAAGAACACTTCGCCGGGCAGGAACATGACGACGAATTCCGGCGTCGGCAGTGAACTGCTCCCAGTAAGACTTCTTGCCGAGCGCCGTGACGTGGTTGCGCACCTGGCGCGCGTGATGGGCGAGACGCACGCGCTGCGTGGCTTCGTCGGTGGATTCGATCGCTTCGAGGTACGCGGAGATCGACGCCTTGGCGTCGACGATGATATTCCGCTCGCCGGGCAGCTTGATGACGAGGTCGGGGCGCAGCTTGCCCTCCTCGGTCGTGCGGTTCTCCTGCTCCAGGAAATCGCAGTGATCGAGCATGCCGGCCATTTCGACGACGCGCTTCAACTGCAGTTCGCCCCAGCGACCGCGCACGGTCGGTTGCCGCAAGGCTTTGACGAGGTTCGCGGTCTCGTTGCGCAGCACGGGCAGGTGCGTTTCGACGAGGCCTTTCAATTGCTCGTTGAGGGCCGAGTAGGACGAGACGCGCGCAGTCTCGATGTCGCCGAGCTTGACGTCGACTTTGGCGAGCGATTCCTTCAACGGGCGGACCAGATCGTCGACGGCCTTGTGACGTGCTTCGAGATCGCCGCGTGCGCTCTCCTGGAATTTTTCGAGCGTCGCCTTGGCGAGTTGCAGGAAAGCCTGGTTGTTGTTGTGTAGCGCGTCGGAGGAGAGCGCCTTGAAGGAATCGCCCAGCGCGGCCTGTGCCTGCTGCAGCAGCGCCTTCTGTTCCTGGAGTGCCTTCGACTGTTCGATCAGGCGCGTGTCGAGCACCGCGATGCCGGCTTCCTGCTGTCGCAGCAGTTGATCGCGCTGTTCGAGTTTCGATTCGAGGTCCGGCAGGCGCGCTGATTTCTCCTCTGCTGCTGCGCGGCTCGCGGATTCCTCGCGATGCTGGTCGAGAAGGCGCGTATGCGCGCTTTTCAGCATCTGAAGTTCAGTGGTGCGCTCAAGCAGTTGGTGCTGGACAGCGGCGAGTCGAGCGTCGGCCGTGGCGCGCGCTGCTGCGAACTGCACGCCGCGCATGAGCCAGGTGATGGCGGCGGCCAATGCGCCGGCCGTGGCTGCGATCAGGATGATTTCCGTCATGGATCCTCCGTGCGATCCGTTCAATAGCCTGCGATGGGGGGCATTGAACGCGGCGCGAGTCTCATTTCGTGAGAGTCGGCGGAGGGCGATGGGATTTTTTGATGGGGGTACGGGGGTTATGTCTTCGCGCAATGGATATGGGCGTCGTCGCTGCGCCGGAGAGCCCCCTCCCTGCCCTCCCCCGCTTCGCGGAGGAGGGGAAGAAAGCTATCGATAGCGGTCGAGTGCTTGCTGCAATCGCTGAATCACTTGCGACCGCAACGATTCGGGTTCGACGACTTCGACTTCCGGCACGTGCCGCAGAATATCCATCACGAGTTCGCGATCGTCGTGATACGGAATCCGCAGTTCGTAGCGGCCATCTTCGAGCCAGGCACCCTCCTGGTACGGATGCCACTTTTCGTCGGCCACCCAGCGGGCGCGGTCCTTCGAGAAGTGCAACACGGCGAGTTTGTCGGCTTTACCGCCGAAGATGCCGTAGGCGCTGGCGTAGTGCGCATCGAGTTCTTCGGCCGCGACATCCATGGCCGGCGCTTCCAGAACCGTCGGACGCCGGATGCGATCGATCGAGAAGCTGCGCAACGCATCGCGGCCTTCGTCCCAGGCATCGAGATACCAGCTTTCGCGATAGTGGGTGATGCGCTGCGGCGACACGACGCGTTCCGTGCGCTCGTCGGTGCCGCGGGCGTGATACTCCATCCAGAGCTTGCGACGCTGCAGCGTTGCCGACGCGGCAATCTGGAATGAAGCGCCAACGAGCCGCGACGCCACGGCCGGAAATCGCAGGCGACTCGCGGCTTCGCCGAGATTGAGCCGCTGATGGCGTGCGAGATGATCCAGGCGCCGGGCCAGCGGCGCGATGTGTTCTTCGAGCAGGCCGCTGCCGAGATCGGCAAGCATTCGATGCACGACGGCCAGCGCCTGCAGTTCGGTGGCCGTGAACCAGAGTCCGGGCAGTTCGTAGGGCTCGCCCTCGCGCGCCGGTCCGTAGCGATAGCCTTCCATGGTCGACTGGATCGGCGCATTCAGATACGTGCGCATCATGGCGATGATGCGATGGAGCGTCGGCCTGGAACATTCGAGGCGTGCGGTCAGGTCTTCCAGCGGAATCGGCGTGCGGCGACCGCTGAGGATGGTGTGGAGCTGGAAGATGCGGTCGAACTTGTCCATGGGATCTCTCCTTTCAATCCCTGGACTCCTTTTCCAGGCAGCACTTCTTGTACTTCCTGCCGCTGCCGCAAGGGCACGGATCGTTGCGGCCCACTTTGGGCGACTCGCGCACGTAGGTAACGAGCTCGTATTCCGCGTCGTGGTAGTCCTTGCGAAAGCTGGCCTCGTCCCTCCATCGCTGCCGTCGGGCGGCGATTTCTGCAGGATCGTAGAAGCTCCATGCGTCGTCGATACCGAGCCATCGCGGCGCGTCCTCAGCGGCTTCGTAGACTTCATCCACCTCTTCGCGCGTAAAGACCAGCGCGCCATCGGGCGTATCCGCGAGATCGTTCAGCAACGCCCGATGCGCTGCGCGCGGGAAGTTGAGCAGAACGGCAGCGGTGAGCAGACGATCCTGCAGATCATGCGATTCGTCGCCGACCCACGCAGCCACTTTCCCCAGCGCGTCGTCGAGTGCCCCCGGGCCGCGACACTCGCTGGCAGCGAGAACCAGGTCGACCGCATGGGGGCGCATGTAGGGCATCGCGCCCGCGCTGAACGCGAACACTTCGACGTCGTGAAGAACCGCGTCTGACTTGTTGCCGAACAGATCCGGCCAGGCACCCTCCAGCCAGTCTTCCAGATCCGGGTCTTCATCGCCGGCGAGCCGACGCATGAGGGCAAGCAGCAATCGCCCTGCTGCATCGTCTTCCATCAGGCCGAGGATGAAGGCCGCATGCAACACCAGCCACCACCGGCCGGCGATGGCGTGCTCGGCGAATTTCCATTCAGCATCGGGACCGACGACGAGCTGCAGCTTTTCCAGCATGGCGTCGCCGCGGCGCACGCATTCGTCGATGACGTTGCGGGGCACGCGGTCTTCGTCGCGGATCATCAGTTCGATCAGTTGCTGTTCGCTGAGCACCGCGAGTTCGGACGATTCGTAGCGGGGAAGCTCATCGGATCCAGGCGTGGAAATGATCATGGGCTAACGGGAAATTCCTGGCAGTTGCAGCAGCGCGGGCAGTTCGCCGTGATCGGCGAAGATGTGGTCGGGACCGGTGGCGCGCAGTCGTCCGGTGTCGTGAAATCGATGATGATCGTCCGGCAGAAACAGCGCCGTGCGCGTACCCGCCGCCTTGCCCGCAAGAATGTCCACGTGCGAGTCGCCGATCATCATCGCGCGGGCGGGTTCGCATTCGAGCGCGGCGAGCGCGCGGGTGACCGGTTCGGGATGCGGCTTGTAGTTGGCGATGTCGCCGCCGCAGGTGACGAAGTCGAACAGCTCCAGGATACCGAGGCGTTCGAGCACGCCGATCACGAGATTGCGCGGCGACGAGGTGACGAGCGCCGTGCGCAGGCCGTGATCGCGACAGTGTTCGACCACGGGCCTTGCCAGCGGAAACAGCTCCGCGCGCAGGAAGGCGGTGCGCAATCCGGCGTCGACCTGCACTTCCAGCTGGGCAGCGTCGAACCGGCCGTAGTGGGCGGCAACGTCGGCGTAGTCGCGAAAGAAGCAGCTGCCCAGCACTTCTTCGTCGCTGGCTTCGATGCCGAAGGAGCCCAGCGCCAGCTGGTAGGCACTCACCCATAGCGGCAGCGAGGGGGTGAGCGTGCCGTCGAAGTCGAAGAGGGCGGCGTGGAATTTCATGGGTTCGTGATGTGCGGAGAAGAAGACCCCTACCCTGCCCTCCCCCGCTTCGCGGAGGAGGGGAAGAAGGAGAAGGGATTATTTCAATCGGTTCGTACGACTGCCGTCGGCGAGCTGTTCGGCCAGCGATTCGAACTGCGGCAGCAACGGACCGAGCCGTTCTTCGAGGAAGTCGCGGATCGTGTCGACCGTCACCTGCGTGCCGCGCTCGATTTCCATGTTGATGCGTGCGCCGACGGCTTTGTCGCCGAAGGTCGTCATGCGCAGCGTCTCGGGAATCAGCCAGACGCTGAAAGTCGACGCGCGTTTGTCGACGCTCGCGACCGTGAGGCTCGCGCCGTTCAGCGCGATGTAGCCCTTGGCGAAGACATAGCGGATCCACGGAGGCGGGACTTCGAGCGTGAGGACGTGATTGTTGTCGGGCTTCTGCACGTCCGCGACCTTCACGACGCAGTCGATGTGGCCGGACAGCGGATGTCCGCCGATCTCTGCGCCGTCTTTCGCGGCGCGTTCGATGTTCACGGCAGTGCCTGGCCGCACGTCACCCAGTGTCGTGCGCGTGAGCGTCTCCTGCATCACATCGAACGTCGCATGACGGCCGGCGGTCGACGTCACGGTGAGGCACACGCCATCGACGGCGACGCTCGCGCCGATCTCGAGTTCCGATTCGACGCCGCCCGGCAGCTCGATGTCGAACGTGACGAGGCCGCTGCGGCGCTGAATGCTCGCGATGCGGCCGAGACCTTTGACGATGCCGGTGAACATGGAAGTGGGGCGCGGGATGGAGGTGGGGCGTGGGCGGGATTGAATCATGTTCCTACCCGGGCCCCAAGCCCCGCTACCCGCGTCCTAGTCGATCCAGTTGAGCGACCTCGCCACCGCCTTCTGCCACGAGGCATAGAGCTGGCCGCGCCGTTCCTTCGGCATCGCCGGTTTCCAGGTGCGATCGACGCCCCAGTTGCGCTTGAGGTGATCCGAGTCCTTCCAGAATCCGGTGGCGAGTCCCGCCGCGTATGCCGCGCCCAGTGCCGTCGTTTCGGTCACGCGCGGGCGCACGACGGCGACGTCGAGGATGTCGGCCTGGAACTGCATCAACAGTTCGTTGACCACCATGCCGCCGTCGACGCGCAGTTCGCTCAGGCGAATGCGCGAATCCTGTTCCATCGCCGCGAGCACTTCGCGCGTCTGATACGCCGTGGCTTCGAGCGCGGCACGCGCGATGTGGGCCTTGGTCGCATAGCGCGTGAGGCCCGTGATCACTCCACGTGCGTGTTCCTTCCAGTGCGGCGCGTACAGGCCGGAGAACGCCGGCACGACGTAGACGTCGCCGTTGTCGGCGACGCTCGCGGCCAGCGCTTCGATTTCGTTGCTGCTGCGGATGAGCCCCAGGTTGTCGCGCAGCCATTGCACCAGCGCGCCGGAAATCGCGATCGAGCCTTCGAGCGCGTAGCACGCGGGCGCCGTACCGAACTGATAGGCCACCGTCGTCACGAGTCCCGCCGCCGACACGACCGGACGATTGCCCGTATTCATGAGCAGGAAGCAACCCGTGCCGTAGGTGTTCTTCGCCTCTCCCGGCGCGAAGCAGGTCTGTCCCACCAGCGCGGCCTGCTGATCGCCGAGAATGCCGGCGATGGGCACGCCTTTCAGCGGGCCGTGGGCGATCTCGCCATACACCTCGCTCGAAGACGCGATGCGCGGTAGCACGCTCGCCGGGATGCGAAAGGTCTGCAGCAGTTCGTCGTCCCACTGCAGCGATTCGAGATTCATGAGCTGCGTGCGGCTCGCATTGGTGACGTCGGTGATGTGGGTGCCGTGCGTCAGGTGCTGCATGAGCCACGCGTCGATGGTGCCGAAGCAAAGGTCGCCCGCCTCCGCCTTCGTGCGCGCGCCCGGCACGTTGTCGAGCAGCCAGCGCAGCTTGAGACCGCTGAAATAACTCGCGAGCGGCAGGCCGGTGCGCGCACGGAAACGATCCTTGCCGCCCTGCGCGGAGAAATACTGGACGAGCGGATCGACGCGCGTGTCCTGCCACACCAGCGCGTTGTGCAGCGGCTCGCCGCTGGCGCGATCCCAGAGCACGGTGGTCTCGCGCTGGTTGGTGATGCCGACGCAGGCGATGTCGCGCGCCGTGAGCTTGCCGCTCACCAGCGCTTCGGCAATGACGTTGTCGGTGTTACGCAGGATCTCCTGCGGCGAGTGTTCGACCCAGCCCGGCTGCGGATAGATCTGTGCGTGTTCCTGCTGTGCGCTGGCCACGATGCGACCGGCTTCGTCGAAGACGATGAAGCGGGTGCTGGTGGTTCCCTGGTCGATGGCGCCGACGAATTTTTTCATGGGTGGCGGATCGTCGCGTGTGAAGTGCCCGCCGGGAGCGTAACGCGCCGGGCCGGGCTGCTTCCATAACGCCGTTTCTTTGTGAGTTCTGCAGATATCCGCTTCACTGCAACCGGGGACCGGACTTAGACTCGATGGCACACTCTCCCAGCCTGACCGTTCTCAGGCCGGCTAAAGCCGGCCCCACAGGCAGAGTGCCATTGGACCTGAACTGCCCTGCAGGAACATCGCCACCGGACCGCACGAACATGAGCGCAACGACGGAAGACTGGCTGCCCCGGCATCGGCTCACGGTCGAGGACTATCACCGCATGGGCGAAATGGGCCTGCTCGCGCCGGATGCGCGAACGGAATTGATCAATGGAGAGATCATCGACATGACGCCGCCAGGGAGCAGACATTCGGCCATCGTTACCTATCTCACCCACGCGCTGACGGCCGCCGTCGGCAAGGCTGCGCTGATTTCCGTGCAGTCGCCGCTGCGACTCAACCGCATGAACGAACCGCAGCCCGACCTGCAGATCCTGCGCAGGCGCGATGACTTCTACGTCAAGGCGCTGCCCGCCGGCGCGGATGTGCTGCTGGCAATCGAAGTCGCCGATTCCACCCTGCGCTATGACCGCCAGATCAAACTGCCGCTGTATGCGAAGTACGGCGTCGCGGAATTCTGGCTCGTCGATCTGAACGCGAAGCAGATGACGCGCTGTCGCCAGCCGCGCGAGGGTCGATACGATGACGTCGCCGTCATCGATGCCGCGCGGATTCACGAGCCGCTGACCGTCGACACCTTCCGCATCGAAGTGCCCCGCCTGTTCGAACTGGTCGAGTAGCCGACGCGGGCGATTCATCCCCGTCGCTCGATCCATCCGTCCAGCGACCCCTTGCCCGGTCCGTACACGATCAGCACCAGGAGCATGAAGCCCCACAGGTAGTGCTGCGCGATGGCGGCTTCGAACCCTTCCTGCAGCAGCACATGAGCATAGGAGACGACGGCCAGCACATTGACGGCCTGCAGGCCCAGCGCACTCAGCCGCCCGCACAGCCCGAGGATCACCAGCGTGCCGAACAGCAGTTCGCCCGTTGTTCCCGCAACGGCGGCGACAGCCGGCGACAGCCATGGCACGCGGTATTCCTCGCGGAACAGGAACAGCGTGCTGTCCCAGTCCGACAGCTTCAGCCACCCCGATTTCAGGAATACCCAGCCGACGTAGCAACGGGTCAGCAGCGCCAGCGGCGCGGCCAGTGCCGACAGCGGCATCGTCCAGTCATTGATCTTGCGAATCCAGCCGGTGGCGCCCATTCATGCTCTCCTGCGATGTTTGCGCTACAGACCGGCGGCCTGCGATATTTATTGCAGTGACTCGAGCACGATGCATCGATTGCTCATCTTGTAATGAATGAGCCTGAGGGCCGGTCTGATGCGCGAGGACGGCCGATTGCGCCGCTTCCGTTCGGGTCATCGTCAATTCACTTAAAGGAATTCCCCATGAAAACCTCGACCAAAATCTCCGGTGCCGCCATCGCCACTGCCGCCGCCATGCTGTTCGGCACGTTGACGGCCGTGCCGGCGAGCGCCGCCGATGAAGCCAAGGTGAAGTGCGAAGGCGTCAACGCGTGCAAGGGCACATCGGCCTGTGCGACGGCACAGAACTCCTGCCAGGGTCAGAACAGCTGCAAGGGTCACGGCTATCTGACGCTCAGCAAGGCCGAGTGCGATGCCGCGAAGGCGAAAGTGGAAGCGGAGAAGAAGAAGTCGTGACGCGGGTACGGGAGTTGTGGGGCCGGCTTTAGCCGGCCTCTTCCGGAGTCAGGCTCAAGCCTGACCTACATGGGAACGTCACGCTGACATGCTGCCTTCTTCCACCACGCCTTCGCTCGGCTTCGGCCTGGGCCTGCGGCCAGAACACTACGACGACGCCCTGCAGGGTCGGCCTGCGGTCGACTGGTTCGAAATCCTCAGCGAGAACTACCTGATTCCCGGCGGACGACCGCTGCACTATCTCGACCGGATTCGCGCACGCTATCCGCTCGTCATGCATGGCGTATCGCTGTCGATCGGCAGCACCGATCCGCTGGATCTGCCGTACTTGCGGGACCTGAAAGCGCTGGCGCAACGGATCGAGCCGGCGTGGATTTCCGATCATCTGTGCTGGACCGGCGTCGGCGGCACGAATCTGCACGATCTGATGCCGCTGCCCCATACCGAAGAAGCCCTGCGACACGTCGCGCGCCGCGTACAGCAGGTGCAGGATTTTCTCGGCGGTCGCATCCTGCTGGAGAACGTTTCGAGCTACGTGACGTATGCGCAGTCGACGATGCAGGAATGGGAATTCCTCGCGGCGCTCGTCGTGGAAGCCGACTGCGAGCTGCTGCTCGACGTGAACAACATCTACGTCAGCAGCGTGAATCACGGTTTCGATCCGCACGCCTTCCTTGCCGGCATTCCGGTCGATCGCGTGCGCCAGATGCATCTGGCCGGTCATCAGCATCAGCGCAGGGCGGACGGCTCTGCGGGCGAGCTTCTGATCGATACGCACGATCAGCCGGTGCCGGAGCCGGTGTGGGACCTCTATCGTGCGGCGGTGCGACGCTTTCCGGGCGTCTCCACCATGATCGAACGCGACGGCAACATTCCGCCGCTGGCGGAGCTGGTCGCGGAACTGGAGCGGGCGCGGGCGATTGCCGGCGGCGATCTTCTTGTAGGTCAGGCTTCAGCCTGACCCTTCCCAGGCCGGCCAAAGCCGGCCCCACAGGCAGAGCGATGCCTCACCAGCCGACTCGATAATCCACCGCCGCGAACACCTTCTGCGCCACTTCATCGAGCGGCGCATCCTTGCCGAGCACGACCAGCGAGCCGCGCGGTGCGGGCATCACGACGCCTTCGAATCCGCCTTCGTTGAAGTATCGCGACTTCTTCACGCTCTCTTCGTACGTCAGCAGCAACACGGTCACCGGCCCCGCGGCAGTCTTCACGACGAGATGCGCGACGTGATGATTGCGGAAGGGACAGGTCGTCGCATAGGTGACATCGGCCATGCCGGGTCTGAGCTGCAGATCCGATTCGGCCAGTACCGCGGCCAGTTCGGCCTCGCCGATGACGACGCGATCGGGCTGCAGCGAGTCCGCCTCATGCATCACGTGCTGCACCACTTCCTGCGCGAGCGTGTCGCGCGGGAAACCGAGCCAGAAGACGCCGAGTGCCACGGCGAGCATCACGCTGGCGGCAAGGCTCCATTGCATGATGCGGCGGCGCGGAGCGGACGCTGCAGTCCGGGACGCCGGTACATCGACGTCGATCGCCAGTGCCCGCTGGATGACGGAGTCCATCTGCTGCATCTGCTGGCGATAGCGCGCGCACGCGACGCACTGCGCAGCGTGCTGCAGTATTTCCGGCGCCTGCGAGTGCGGTTCGGCACCCACGGCCCGGCGGAATTCAAGACAGGTCATCGACATCTTTCTCGTCCACCGGTTCGCCCAGCATTTTCCTGCGCAGCACGTGCCGGGCCCGATACAACCGCGTCAGCACGGCCGGCACGCTCAGCTCCATGTGCCTGGCGATTTCTTCCGTGGAATAGCCGAACAGCACCTGCAGCACCAGCGGTTCCCGATAGCCGGCCTCGAGCTGCGCGATCGCCGTTCGCATCTCGTCGACTTCGCCGTCATCGCCCGCGATGAAGGCCGCGTCGCCCGAGGCGAGCGCGGTTTCCAGATCGACGGTCTCCAGGCGTTTACGCTCGAACATGCGTGCCAGCTCGCGTCTCGCAATGGTCAGCAGCCACGGACGCGCGGCGCCGGCATCGCTCAGCGAGCCGATGGAGCGCCACGCCCGCAGCCAGGTTTCCTGCACCACGTCGTCGGTCAGCGTCCGGTTGCGACACAACCAGAACACGAACCGATACAGATCCGCCTTGTACGGTACGCACAGCGCCTCGAAGCGCTGGCGGTCGTCCGCAGCGGCGGGTTCCATATCGACAGACCGGTCGGAGGGAGCGGACATTGCAGCCGCAGTGTACTGGAGAGCGCCCCGTCTTCCTGTAGGTCAGGCTTCAGCCTGACTGTTTTCAGGCCGGCTGAAGCCGGCCCCACAACGGAAAGAGGACGCGCGCGAAATCGCGGCCCGACAGCGGCTGCGAGTAGTGATACCCCTGCAGTTCGTCGCAGCCGTTGCTGCGCAGGAATTCGAGCTGCTGCTCGGTCTCCACGCCTTCGGCCACGACCTTCAATCCCAGGTTGTGTCCGAGCGCGATGATGGTGCGCACGATGGTTGCATCGTCGGCATCGGTGGCGATGTCCTGCACGAAGGAGCGGTCGACCTTGAGACGATCGACCGGCAGGCGCTTCAGGTAGCTGAGACTGGAATAGCCGGTACCGAAGTCGTCCAGTGCGATCAGCACGCCGAGTTCGCTCAGCGCATCGAGCATGGCGATGAACTGCTCGGCATCGTGCATCACCGCGCTTTCGGTCAGTTCGATTTCCAGGTAGCGCGGCTCGAGGCCGGTTTCGCGCAGCACGTCGGCCACCGTCTGCGCGAAATTCTCCTGCCGGAACTGGCGCGCCGATACGTTCACGGAGATCACGAACGGTTCCAGGCCCGCGTCCTGCCACACCTTGTTCTGCTCGCAGGCCGTGCGCAGCACCCACTTGCCGATCGGCGCGATCAGGCCGATCTCTTCGGCGACCGGAATGAAGCGCGCAGGCGGCACGATCTCGTGCGCAGACACCTGCCAGCGGATCAAGGCCTCGGCGCCGACGATGCGGCGCGTCTGCATGTCGATGCGCGGCTGGTAGTGCAGTTCGAACTGCTGGCGTTCCAGCGCGCGACGCAGCTTGTTCTCCAGTTCCAGCCGCTGCGTGATCAGCGCGTTCATCTCGGCGGTGAAGAACTGGAAATTGTTGCGGCCCTTTTCCTTGGCACGATACATCGCGGTGTCGGCGTGCTTGAGCAGCGTCTGCGCGTTGTCGCCATCGTCGGGATAGAGCGCGACGCCGATGCTGCAGGTGACGTTGAAGTCGCCCTGCGGGATGGTCCACGGCTGCGAGATGTCCGAGAGCATGCGTTCCAGCACCACGGCGACGGCATCGGGATCGCGCTGGCCGTTGATCAGCAGCACGAACTCGTCGCCGCCGAGGCGCGCCACGGTGTCGCTCTCGCGCACGCTGCTTTTCAGGCGCTCGGCCATCGCACGCAGCAGTTCGTCGCCGACGTGATGACCGAGGCTGTCGTTGATGAACTTGAAACGGTCCAGGTCGACGAATACCACGGCGAGGCGCGTGCCATAACCTGCCGCCGTGAGGATGGCCTGCTGCAGCCGGTCGTTGAGCAGCGAACGGTTGGCCAGGCCGGTGAGCGTGTCGTAGTTCGCCTGCTGTTCGATGCGCGCCTGGTAGAGCTTGCGTTCGGTGACGTCCTCGACCGTGCCCTCGTAGCACACGACCTGACCGTCATCGTTGTGAACCGCGCGCGCGTTCTCGGCGATCCAGATCACTTCGCCGTTCTTGCGCCGGATCTGCGCCTCGAAATTGGCGATCACGCCGCGACTCTTGATCTGACGCATGAACTCGTCGCGGCGCGACGGATCGACATAGAGCTGGTGGCGGATGTCCTTCAGCGACTCGATCAGCTCCGCCGGCGAATCGAAACCGTAGATGCGCGCCAGCGCCGGATTGGCATCGAGATACCGCCCGTCGGGCGTGGTGCGGAAGATGCCTTCGATCGCGTTCTCGAACAGGTTGTAGTAGCGCCGCTCCGCTTCGCGCAGCGCCTGCGAGGACTGCTTGCGGTCGGTGATGTCCTGCACGATGCCTTCGATGGCGACGAGTTCGCCGCGCATGTCGTAGACGCCGGCGCCGCGCTCCCACACCCAGCGGACTTCGCCGCTGGCGTGCACGATGCGGTATTCGCAGTCGAAGCGCTGGCGCAGCTGCAGGCCGCTGGCGATTTCGTCGCGCACGCGCGGCCGGTCCTCGGGATGCGTGACCTGCTCATAGGACACGCGGTTGTTCAGGAGCAGGTCGTCCGCGTCGTAGCCCGTCAGTCGGCGACAGCCGTCGCTGACGAACTCCATGGTCCAGTTCGCATCATCCCGGCAGCGATAGACCATGCCGTCGAGATTGCCGAGCAGCGTGCGCAGCATCCGCGCGGTCTCGCCGCTGATGACGGTGGTATCGAAGGCCGGCAGATCGCCCGAGTCGACGGCCAGCAGATCGGCGAGGAACGTCCCGGACGTTTCCAGCGAATCCAGCGTTTGCGGCGCATCGGTTGCTGCAGATGGAAGATCCTCCTGCAGGAGATCTTTCTTGGTTGGAGCCGAAGACATCATGCCGGATGCGACTGTGCTGAAAAGAGCCGCTAGATATCAGTATGCAAGCCGCGAACAGCAGGCAACTTGTCACAGAATCCGTGCATCGCGGCAACGTCGCATCGAAGTCGTGAATTCGCGCCGCCGGCGCACGGACCGCGGGCGCTGATGGACGGTGCGGCACCGTCGTGGGGCGCTCTTCCTGTGGGGCCGGCTTCAGCCGGCCTCTTTATCAGAAGTCAGGCTGAAGCCTGACCTACAGGAGGAAGGGCCTTACCACGCGATGCCGTAGTCATCGCCGTGCCATGCCGCGGCGCCCGCCAGGGTGCCGTGCTGGCGATCGAGGTAGATCGCCGTCACCGGACCCGAATTGTTCTCGACGAACTCCAGCTTGTAACCCATGCGCTGCAGATCGGTGCGTACCCAGGCGGGAACGGAGTGGGTCAGCGTCAGGCGGCCCGGAAAGGATTCGTGCGCACCGAACGAATCGCGCATCTGGTAGCTGGTGATGTTCGCGCCTTCGGCCGCCTCCTGGACGTTCATCCCGAACTCGACGAAGTTGAGAAAGAACTGCAGCAGGTTCTGCTCCTGCGTATCGCCGCCCTGCACGGCGAAGGCGAGCAGCGGCTTGCCGTCCTTCATCGCGAGCGATGGCGTCAACGTCGCACGCGGACGCTTGCCCGGCGCCACGACGTTGAAGGGATTGTCGTCCGCATCGAGCACGAAGCTCTGCATGCGCTGGCTCATGCCGATGCCGGTCTTGCCGGCGATCACGGCCGGAATCCAGCCGCCGCTCGGCGTGACGGACACGACCCAGCCTTCCTTGTCGGCCGCTTCCACGCTCGTCGTGCCGAGCCGGAACGTGCGATCGAACTCGGCGACCGTGATCGGGCTCCATTGCGCCGGCGGCGCCTTGCCCGGTGCCGGCTTCACGGTGTGCCACTTCTGCAGCTGTTCCTTGAAGGGATTCGTGGCGTTCTGGAAGGGATACGGATCGCCGGGGCGGATGTCGGGATCGTTGCGATCCGGTCGAACCAGCTTCGCGCGTTCGCGTGCATAGTCCTTCGACAACAGTCCGCGGATCGGCTCCTCCGGCGGAAAACGCGGATCGCCGTAGTAGAAATCGCGATCGGCGAACGCCAGGTTCATCGACTGATACAGCGTGTGGATGTAGCGCGAGCTGTTGTAACCCATCGACTTGAGGTCGAAGTTCTCGAGGATGTTCAGCGCCTGCAGCAGCGACGGACCCTGTACCCAGGTCGTGAGCTTGTAGACGTCGATGCCGCGATAGTGGGTGGTCTCGGGTTCTTCGAGATGCACCTGCCAGTTGGCGAGATCCGCCGGCGTGTGCAGGCCGCCGAGTTCGCGCGAACCGCGCGCGAATTCCTTCGCGATGTCGCCTTGGTAGAAGCGGTCGTACGCGGCCATGATCGCGTCCTTGCGCGACTTGCCGGCCTTCAATGCGGCCGCTTCCGTCTCCACCAGCTTGCGCAGCGTCGCGGCAAGATCGGGCTGACGGAACATTTCGCCGGCGACCGGCGCAGCGCGGCCCTTGAAGGCCGGATCGTTCTCATGAACGAGAAACGTGCGCCGCGACTCGGGCCACTTGCGCAGTTCGTCCTTCCAGCGCTCGATGGTGTTCGCCGCCTGCTCCTCGATCGGATAGCCATCGGCCATGTCGATCGCCGGCGCCAGCACTTCCGCGAGGCTGAGTTTTCCGTACTCGGCGAGCATCACCATGATGCCGCCGGGCGTACCCGGCGTGACGGCCGCGAGCGGCCCGAACTCGGGCGGATAGTCGTAACCCTTCTTCCTGAAAAACTCCGGCGTCGCACCCGTCGGCGCCACACCGAGCGCATTCACGCCGATGACCTTGCCCGTGTGCGGGTTATAGATGAGCGCCTGCGTCTCGCCGCCCCAGCCGAGCGTGTCCCACATCGTCGACGTCGCCGCGATCATCGCGCACGCCGCATCGACGGCATTGCCGCCCTGCATGAAGATCTTCGCACCCGCCGTCGCTGCGAGCGGCTTGCCGGTGACGGCGACCCAGTGCTGGCCGTGCAGGACGGGTTTGACGGACTTTGCGTGGGCAGCACCTGACATGGCAGTGAGTACGGCAACAATGATCGTCGCGAAGGAGCTCGGGATTATTTTCATGATCGACTCCGATTCATGTGCCGGCGCGAGACGTTCCGCCGCACACGAGCATGCAGGAATCTGCGGTGTTCTATGTGCATAGCCCGACGCATTTCTTCGCCCCGCTGAAAGAAAGAATTCCAGCCTTCGGCAGCCCTGACGGCCCGCGGCGATAGGTACTCACGGAAGTGGAAGGGGCGCGTGGGAGTTTGATCTGACGGTCGAAGCGCTGACGAAGGAGGGCGAGGAGACCTCGCGGTGAGCTGCTTCCATGAATCCGCCGCTGCTTCCATGAAATCACCGTGTTTTTGCTACTAATCCATAAAATGACCGCTATGAGACTGGCATCCCGGTAATTTCATGGATAGTCTCTGCGAAAGCGGTTATTTCATGGAAAAGACGGTCATTGTCATGGAAAAAAGAGCGGGTGCGCAAAGGGTCGGGTACCACCGATTGGTGGAGCGCTTTGGGCTCGCCGCCCTGCCCCTGGCAACCGCGGCCGTCATAGACAGCGCGGTGCGAGGTCGCGACCGAATCCGGCAGGGCGAGCAGGATCTCCAGCGCTTTCAGCCCACCTATCGACCCGACGACACACCGCAGGCCGATCTGCTGTTTGCTCTGCGATACGAAGGCATCAATCTGCAGGTGCTGGCGCTGCTGTTCGCAAGACGTGGTGCGCAGGACATCCAGCCGCTGCTCGATGCGAGCCCACAGTCTGCCTACGCACGACGGCTCGGCTATCTCTACGAATGGCTGACCGGCGAATCCATTCCCTTCGCCACACCCGCGCGGTCCTCGTACATCAGGCTGGTCGACGACAAATTGCAGTTCGGCCGCGCGCGCGGCGCACGCGATTCCAAGTTCCGGATCGTCGACAACCTGCCCGGCAATCGCGAGTTCTGTCCGCTGGTGCGCAAGACGCCTCGTCTGCAGGCCATGATCGAGAAAGACCTGGCGCGCCTGACGCACGAGACGCTCGCGCGTTACGACCATGCATTGCTGCAGCGGGCCGCCGGCTTCCTGTATCTGATGGAAACCCAGTCGTCCTTCGAAGTCGAACGCGAGAAACCGAGTGTGCAGAAGGCGCAACGGTTCGCCGAATTGCTGCGCGAGGCGGAAACCGGCGCATCGCTGTCAGAGGATCGGTTCGTTGAATTGCAGAATGCAGTCGTCGATCCGCGCTTTCGCGAGGCGTCATGGCGAACGCAACAGAACTGGATCGGCGACGATCTGGGATATCGCAAGCGCGTGGCATTCGTTCCGCCACGGCCCGACGACGCACGTTCGCTGATGGAAGGACTCGTGGCGATGTCGGAGTCGTTGCGTGCGACGCCCGGAGATCTCGATCCCGTCGTGGCCGCCGCCTCGCTCGCTTTCGGTTTCGTGTTCATCCATCCCTTCATGGACGGCAATGGCCGGCTGCATCGTTACCTGATCCATGAGGTGCTTTCGTCGAGCGGCTTCACGCCGAAAGGCATCGTCCTGCCGGTGTCGGCGGTGATCTTCGCCAACCTCGAAGCCTATGTCGCCACGCTCGAAAATTTCTCGAAGGCCGTCAATGCGCGCACGGACTGGAATCCGGATACGCCGCAGATTCCGACCTCGGGCAACGATGCACTGTACTTCCGCTACTTCGACGCGACAGTGCAGACCGAATTCCTGTGCTGGGCACTGGAGCGCACCATCGAACACGACCTGGTGCAGGAGATCGCCTTCCTGCTCGGTTTCGATCGCGCCCGCCGCGCGCTCGATGCCCAACTCGACTGGCCGCCGCATTCGCTCGATCTGTTCATCCGCGTAGTGCGACAGAACGATTTCACGCTGTCGACGAACAAGCGCGATGCGCACTTTGCGTGGATGACGGACGAGGAAGTGCGGATGTCGGAACGGACAGTGAGGGAAAGTTTCGCGGCGGGAGTCGGGGGCGGGTAGAGGCTCACTGCACCGCCGGCAGCCGGAACGCCAGGCCGTCCTTGATCACGACGATCGGACTCTGCAGCACGGTGATGTCCTGCAGCGGGTCGCCTTTCACGGCGATCAGGTCGCCGAATTTTCCGGGGGCGATGGCACCGACGCGGTCTTCCCAGCCCATGTATTTTGCGGCGACGGAGGTTGCCGACTGGATCGCCTCCATCGGCGTCATGCCGCGCTGGACCATGATCGGAAACTGGCGCGCATTCCAGCCGTGCGGATACACGCCGGCATCGGTGCCGTAGACGATGGCGACGCCGGCGGCGTGGGCCTTCGTGAAGGCCTGACGCTGCGCTTCGGTGGTTTCGGAATTCTTGCGCAGGAATTCTTCGGGCCAGCCCTGCTTGCGGCCTTCGGTGTCGATGTAGTCGCCGTTGTAGACATCCATCGACAGCGCCACGCCGCGTTCCTTGGCGAGCGCGATGCCTGCGTCGTCGATGAGCGAGGCATGCTCGATCGTGTCGGCGCCGGCGCGGATCGCGTCCTTGATGGATTCGGCGCCGTGCGCGTGCGCCGCCACCTTCTTGCCCGCGGCATGCGCGACTTCGACGACGGCACGGATCTCGTCCTCCGTCATTTCGCGCTCGCCCGGTACGCCGCCATAGGCGAGCACGGCGCCCGAGGCGATCACCTTCAGTACATCGGCACCGCCGTCGATGGCGATCTGTGCCTTGCGGCGGAATTCTTCCGCTCCCTTCGCGACGCCCGCATGAAACTCCGGCGGGATTTCCTCGCGCGGCATGCTGGGCACGATGAGATCGCCGCCGCCGTTGGCGATGGTCAGGTAGTAGCCGCTGACCTGCATGCGCGGGCCGGCGACATTGCCGCGATCGATCGCATCGCGCAGTTCGCGATCCTGCCAGGCGTGATACACGCCGACGTTGCGCACGGTGGTGAAGCCCGCGAGCAATGTCGCTTCGGCCTGCGAGCGCGACAGCACCCACTGTTCGTCGTCGTTGCGACGCAGGTAGATGCTCATGTCGGTCGAGTCGCTGAAGGTCTCGGTGATGTGATCGTGCATGTCGATCAGGCCGGGCAGGCAGGTGTAGTCGCGCAGATCGAGCGAGGCGAGGTCGGCAGGTTTGTCGTAGCCTGCATTCACCGCGGCGATTTTTCCTTCGCGGATGACGACCGTGACTTCGCTACGCGGCGCATCACTTGTTCCGTCGATGAGCGTGCCGCATTGGATCGACAGGGAGCCGGCCTTGTACGGCGCGGTCGCCAGCGTGACGGGCTCCGGCGGACGCGGCTGCGGCTGTCGGCCGCAGCCGGCGAGGATCAGTGCTGCTGCGATGCCGGAGACGAACACACGATGGGACTGCATGACGGTTCCGGAAGACTGCGATGAGAATGTGATTGCGGCCCGTGGGGCAGCGGGCATCATACGCGCTGGCCGGCAGCCTCACCGGGCGAACAGGAAACCGCATGAACGACATCATCCTGCATCACTATCCGACTTCGCCGTTCGCCGAGAAGGTGCGCATCGCGCTCGGCATCAAGGGCCTGTCGTGGCGCTCCGTCACCATCCCGATGATCATGCCCAAGCCGGATCTGATGCCGCTCACCGGCGGCTATCGCAAGACGCCGGTGATGCAGATCGGCGCGGACATCTATTGCGACACGCATTGCATCCTGCGCGAACTGGAGCGGCGTCATCCGCAGCCGAGCCTGTACGCGGGCACCGACGCCGGCACCGCCAATGCGCTGGCGTTCTGGCACGACCGCAACGTGTTCATGCCAGCGGTGGGACTCGCCTTCGGCGGCCGCGACATGGCGCAGCTGCCGCCGGGATTCGCCGAAGATCGCGCGAAGATGTCGGGACGGCCGCTGGACATCGAACGCCTGCGCGCCGCGGCGCCGATGTTCGTCGATCAATTGCGGACGCAGTGGGTGTGGCTCGAACACATGCTCGCGGACGAACGCCCCTTCCTGCAGGGTCAGCAGCCGACGCTGCTCGATTGCGCCGTGTATCACCCGTGCTGGTTCATCAGGAACGCCGGCGTGACGACGGCCTTCGCCGAATTTCCGCGACTGACGGCGTGGATGGAGCGAGTGAAGCAGATCGGTCACGGCACGCCGACGGCGCTCGATGCGAAGGAAGCGCTCGCGATTGCGAAGGCGGCCACACCGCAGGCGAGCGAGCGCCTCGATGCGAACGAGCCGTTGGGCCGCAAGCCCGGCATGAAGATCGAAGTGACGCCCGACGATACGGGCAAGGATCCGGTCGCCGGCGAGCTGGTGTCGATTTCGCCTGAAGAAGTGGTGATCCGGCGTGAGGATCCGCTGGTCGGTGCAGTGGCGGTGCACTTTCCGCGGATGGGGTTCGTGATCAAGGCGGCGTGATCTCTATCTTCCTGCTGTAGGGCCGGCTTTAGCCGGCCCTCTGACTGTAGGTCAGGCTTCAGCCTGACTTCTGAAAGAGGCCGGCTGAAGCCGGCCCCACAGAAAGATCACTCCGCCGCGACCGCCTCCAGCGCCTGCTTGCGCGCGGCCTCGAACTCATCGCCCGGCACCCACGTCGGCATCGCGTCGGCATTCGCGACATCGAGGCCGGTCCAGAAACCGAGTTGGGCGTCTTCGATCATGCCTTCGAAATTCCAGCGGTCGTTGATCTCGTCCGAGGGCTGGTGATAGCTGGTCTTCTCGTAGCTCTCGCGCTGTTCGCGGCCCCAGCCTTCCGGCTTGCCGATGAAGTCCGTGCCGCTGCCGGTGTAGAGCGCAGGCACGCCGATCTTGGCGAAGTTGAACTGGTCGGAGCGATAGAAGCTGCCGCGATCCGGGAACTGGTCGGCGAACACGGTGCGGCCCTGCGTCGCCGCGACCGCTTCGAGCACGGCATCGAGCGAGGACTTGCCCTTGCCGATGTAGGTCACGTCCTTCGTGCGGCCCCAGATGTTGCCGCTGTCGAAGTTGATGTTCGCGGCGATCCTGCCCGGCGGCATGGTCGGATGTTCGGCGAAGTATTTCGACCCGAGCAGACCCTGCTCTTCCGCGGCGACGAACAGCAGCATCACGGAACGACGCGGCGCGCTCGGCAACGCCTTGAAGGCCTTGCCGATGCCGAGAACCATCGCGGTGCCGGAGGCATTGTCCATCGCGCCGTTGTAGATGGTGTCGCCGTCCTTGTCGGGCGCGCCGATGCCTAGATGATCGTGATGCGCCGTGTAGATCACATACTCGCTCGCGAGTTGCGGATCGCTGCCCTTCAGCACGCCGTAGACGTTGGCGGTGGTCGAGCGCTTGATCTTGTTGTCGAACGCGAACGACGTCTTCACGCCCAGCGGTACGGGCTGGAAGTCCTTCGACTTCGCGGCCTCGCGCAGCTGGTCGAGATCGTTGCCGGAGAGCTGCACGAGTTCGCGCGCGGCGTCTTCGGTGAGCCACGCCTTCGCCTGCAGGCGCGGTTCGCTCTCGGCCGGCAGTTCGACCTGCTCGCCGCTCCATGATGTCTGCACGACCTGGAATGGATAACCCGCCGACGGCGTGGTGTGAATGATGATCGCACCGGCCGCACCCTGGCGCGCCGCACTCTCATATTTGTAGACCCAGCGACCGTAGTAGAGACGCGTGTTGCCGGCGAACAGCGCGGGATCCCAGTCCGGATCGTTGTTGAGCATCAGCAGGACCTTGCCTTTGAGGTCCTGGCCCTTGAAATCATCCCAGCCGTATTCGGGCGCCTGGATGCCATAGCCGACGAAGACGACTTCCGCATTCTTGATCGCGCCCTTCTCCGCCTGCACGCCGCTGCCGGCGATGTACTGGTCCCACCATTTGAACGAGGCCTGCCTGCCGTCCTTTCTGAAGGTCCACTGCTTCGGCATCTGCGCCTCGACGCCGACGACGTCGAACGTCTGCTGCCAGCCACCGTCCGGACCGCCCGGTTCGAAACCGATCTGCTTCAGCTGCTCGACGAGATAGTCGCGCGCCCTGGTGTCGCCCGGCGTCGCCGGACCGCGGCCCTCGAAGGCATCGGAGGACAGCGTGGTGATGTGAGTGCGCAGGAAATCTGCGGTGATCTGCGACGCCGCGCGCTTCGCTTCGGCGCTGACGGCTTGCGCCGATTGCGGCGCGGGGGTCGGTGTGGGTTCGTGCCGCTTGCATCCCGTGACGGCAAACGAGGTCGTGAGCAGCGCTGCGAACAGCACGCCATGACGCGGGACTGTATACATGGGAACTCCGGTGGCAGGCAGTCGCGGGGACTGTACCACCGGAGATTCACGAGACAATCGGGGAAGGGGTGGTCACGAAAGTCACAAGGGTCACACGGGTCACGAAGACAGGCTCTGTACTTTCGTGACTTTCGTGACTCTCGTGACCTTCGTCACTGGCTTACTTACAGCTTCAGCGCCACCTTCACCGAGCCATCCACCGCGGACGAATCGATGTAGCCGATCGCGTTCGGATCGCCGGCGACGAACGCCTTCACGTCCGCATCGCTCTTCAGTTCCTTCGGCGGCGTGCCCTTGCCCGTGAAGGTGATGCGCGCCCACGTGGCTTTCGCCTGCGCGGACGAGCGGCCCGTCGCCTTCTGATAGAAGTCGTTGCGGATGCCTGCCGACTCCGGCTGATCAGCCAGCGTCGCAGCGCCGCCGCTCGGGAACGTGGTCGTGCTGCCCAGATAGATCGCCGACACCTGCTCCGCAGTGAGCGAGGCCGCCGCGTTCTTCGGATTCACGATGACGACGATGTCGGCATGTGCGCCCAGCGTGCCCAGGCCCAGCAGAGAGGCGAGCAGCCATGAATGAGTTTTCAGATTACGCATGGAGTGCTTTCTCTCTCGATCAGAAAATGAAATCGAACGTGAGGCTGTAGACGTTGACCGACTCGCTGAAGCCGACCGGTGCCTGGCCGAAGAAGCCCTTGCCGTCCTTCGGATCGATGTGATCGATCTGCGCCTTGACGACGGCGCCCTTCACCACCGAGAACGCCGGTACGTCGTAACGCAGGCCGAGCGAGTACGTGTTCTGGTCGCTGACGGCGCCCGCCAGTCTGTCGACCGTGGCGTCGAGCGACGCCAGCGTCGCGCGCAGCACGGCATTGCCGGGGGCCGGCGCCGGAATCACGATGTCCTCGTTGGTGCGCGGGCTGTCGACGTTGAGCAGCGCCACCGTCGCATACGGCGTGAACGAACCGAAGCGGTTGCCGAACGTGAGATAGGCGCCGCTCAGTTCAGGAACGACGATGGAGTCGGTGCCGCGATGCGCGTATTCGGCCACGACGAACTGCGTCGCATTGTCGTACTGCAGGCCGACGTTCAGGATCGGCGACTTGTTCTGGTCCATGCCCATTTCGCGGGCGAGATCGGCATAGCCGACGGCGGTCAGCTGGGTCTTCAGCGGGACCAGCGAAGGCAGCTCTTCGTCGTACTGCTTCGTGCCCCAGCCGATGCGGCCGCTGAACGAGCCGTACTCGCCGGTGAGCGCGAGGCCGTACCAGTCCTTGACGTCCAGTTCGTATTCGCCGTTGCCGGTCGTCGTGTTCGGCAGTTCGAGCTTCGAGTTGCCGAAGTACGGCTGCACGGTCAGACGGACCGGGCCCAGGTTCGTGCGCCACACGGCGTCGACGCCGGCGAGCTGGTACACGGGAGAGATGCCATAGACTTCCAGCGGCGGACGCACCCAGATGTTCGAGTAACCGACGTAGATCGAATCGGAGAACATGAAGGTCGGCGGACGCGTGAGGCCGGCGCGCACGGCGAGATTCGACAGCGGCTGCCACTTGAGATACGCCCAGTCGATGCTCGGGCCGAAGTCGCCGTCGGTTTCGCGCTTCACCACACCCTGCGCGGTGAACGCCCACTGGTCGCTGAACTTCACCGTGCCCTGCAGGCCGATGATCGAGTCGTATTCGAACGAGCCGTCCGAATCGATGCCGTCCATGTCGTTGGTGGTCTTGAACACGACGTCATCCTTGTCGAGCTGCGAGTAGCCCGCGGTCGTGAATCCGTTGTAGGAAAACTCCACGGCCGAGCTGACCGAAGGCAGCGCAGCGGCGACGGCAAGTGCAATGATCGAAGTGCGGAATCGCATGGAAGGTATCGCTCCTGACTCAATGTTGAATGTGAACAACTCTCCGTTGTTCGTCCTGCCGCCGTATCGGTTCGTCGTCCGGACATCTTGAGGGGCGTCCTCCGGAACCCGGGGGAGAGTCACGCGAACCGCGACAATTGCCGGAATTGCTGAAGCCGGATTGGGCAATTCGACCCGCCGGTTTCCACCGCAGACGACGCGGGCACCGACGCGTGGAACGGCACCACGAAAAAAGCCCTCGCCGTGGTCGCGGCGAGGGCTTCCGGAGATTTACCAGACAATCGGGGAAGGGGTGGTCACGAAAGTCACAAGGGTCACACGGGTCACGAAGACAGGCTCTGTACTTTCGTGACTTTCGTGACTCTCGTGACCTTCGTCACTGGCTTACTTACAGCTTCAGCGCCACCTTCACCGAGCCATCCACCGCGGACGAATCGATGTAGCCGATCGCGTTCGGATCGCCGGCGACGAACGCCTTCACGTCCGCATCGCTCTTCAGTTCCTTCGGCGGCGTGCCCTTGCCCGTGAAGGTGATGCGCGCCCACGTGGCTTTCGCCTGCGCGGACGAGCGGCCCGTCGCCTTCTGATAGAAGTCGTTGCGGATGCCTGCCGACTCCGGCTGATCAGCCAGCGTCGCAGCGCCGCCGCTCGGGAACGTGGTCGTGCTGCCGAGGTAGATCGCCGACACCTGCTCCGCCGTGAGCGAGGCCGCCGCGTTCTTCGGATTCACGATGACGACGATGTCGGCGTTGGCGCCGGCCGCAGCCAGCGCGAGCGCGAGACCTGCAATGATGTTGCGCATGTGCCTCTCCTAGAAAATGAAGTCGAAGGACAGGCTGTACATGTTGAGCGACCCGTCGAAGCCCGGTTGCACTTCGTTGAGCATGCCGTCGCCTTTCTTCACGTCGATGTGGTCGTACTGGAACTTGACCACCGCGCCATTGAGTACCCAGAACGAGGGGACTTCATAGCGCACGCCGGCACTGTACGAATCCTGGTCGTTGGTGACCGTGCCGATCACGCCGTTGACGGACGCGGACAACGCGGCCAGCGGACCGACGGCCGGAATCGCGGTCGACTCCTGCACGCCATCGCGGCGGACGAAGGCGTAGGTTGCGTACGGCTGGAGCCCGCCGAAGCGGCGTCCGTACGTGAGATAGGCGCCGTGCACGTCCGGCATCACGTAGTTGCCGTGTTCGCTGTCGCGCGACGCGTACTCGCCGGCAACGACGTTCGTGCCGTCGTCGTACTGCACGCCCACGTCGAGGAGCGTGAACTTCTCGCCATCGAGATCGACGCGGCGGGCTTCCGACGCACAGGCGCCGCAGGCCACGGCCGGCCCGCCGTTGAGCGCCGTGATCAGGGGCACGATCGCCGGCGTCGTGGTGCCCAGTTCCATCCTTCCATAGCCCAGACGGGTGGTGAGCGAACCGTAGTCGCCCGAGACCACGATGCCGCCCCACTCGGGCACTTCGGTCGTGTACTCGTTGGTGCCGACCTTGGCTTCGCTGTCGCCGTAGTACGGCTGCACGGTCACGTTGACCGGACCGAGCGAGGTGCGCCAGAGCAGGTCGACGCCGCGCAGCTGGTACGCGGGCGCGAGGTTGTACACCTCGATCGGCGGACGCACCCAGAGGTTCGCGTAACCGATGAACACCGAGTCGGAGAACATGAAGGTGGGCGTGCGCAGATAACCCGCGCGGGCGCTGAAGTTCGACGTCGGCTGCAGCCGCACGTAAGCCCAGTCCAGATGCGGTTTCCAGTCGGCCGTGAGGTCGGCGTAAGCGACGCCCTGGACCGTGGCCGAGATCATGTCGTTGAACTTGGCGGTGACCTGAAGACCGATCTTGGAATCGATCGCGAACGTGCCGTCGCCATCGATGCCCTCCTCCTGACCCAGGTAGCCGACCTGAGCTTCGTCCGTATCGGTCTGCGCGTACGCAGCGGTCGAGAAGCCGCTATAGGAAAAATCGACCGCCGATGCCAGCGCGGGCAGCGATGCCGCGATGGCGAGCGCGATCGTCGAAATTCTGAATCGCATGGGAACTCCGGTGATACATGGGTGCGGGCAATGGCTCGCACCCCTCTGTATCGGCGGGCGACTGCCGATCCTGACGCGGTATCGCCCGAACCTGGTCGCATGGTTCGACCGGTATCGACGATAGGGGATTCACTCAGTGCAGGTTCGTCCGATGATCTGCGTCACAAGAAGCAGCGGCCGTCGGGAAACCGGTTGCCGGGGGTTTCTGTAGGTCAGGCTTCAGCCTGACTCTGACAAAGAGGCCGGCTGAAGCCGGCCCCACAGGAAGAGGGGCCACCCTGACCCGACCGGCTTCTGCCTCACAGCTTCAGCGCCACCTTCACCGAGCCGTCCACCGCGGACGAATCGATGTAGCCGATCGCATTCGGATCGCCGGCGACGAATGCCTTCACGTCCGCATCGCTCTTCAGTTCCTTCGGCGGCGTGCCCTTGCCCGTGAAGGTGATGCGCGCCCACGTGGCTTTCGCCTGCGCGGACGAACGGCCCGTCGCCTTCTGATAGAAGTCGTTGCGGATGCCCGCCGATTCCGGCTGATCAGACAGGGTCGCGGCGCCGCCGCTGGGAAAGTTGGTGGCGCTGCCCAGATAGATCGCCGACACCTGCTCCGCAGTGAGCGAGGCCGCAGCGTTCTTCGGATTCACGATGACGACGATGTCGGCAGTCGCGCTGAGCGAACCCAGCGCCAGTGCGGCGAACGTCAGGGTTGCAATGGTCTTGTGCATGACGTTCTCCAATCAAAAAATGAAGTCGAAGGAGGCACTGATCATGTCTGTCTCACCCTCGAATCCGGGCTGGACGTTGATGAACAGGCCGTTGCCTTCCTTTGCTTCGATGTGATCGTACTGCAGCTTGACGATGGCGCCCTTCACGATCGAAAAGCTCGGCACTTCGTAGCGCAAACCCAGCGTGTACGAATCCTGGTCGTTGCCGGTCGAAGCCAGCGTCGCGTTCGCCGCAGCGGCGATCGCCGCGAACGGGCTGCCGTCGGGAATCGCGGAGGCGTTCGCACCGTCGCGGCGTGCGATGGCATACGTGGCATACGGCATCAGTGAGCCGAAACGATGGCCATAGGTTGCGTATGCCGAGTGCATGTCCGGCGCAACGTACTGTCCGCTTTCGCGCTTGCCATACTCGACGATGGCGAGATTCGTGCCGTTGTCGAACTGCAGGCCGAAATCGAGATACTCGTACGGTGAGCTCGTCGGATCGAGACCATCGGCATCGGTCGCGCAGCCCGCGCAGCCCATCCCGGCCAGCATGCGCAGCTGGTCGATGACACCGGCGAGCTGTGCATTGACGGTATCGAGCTTCTGCCGGCCGTAACCGGCGCGGACCATGAACGAGCCCATCTCGGCGGACGCGGCCAGCCCATACCACTCTTTCACGTCGACGGTCGTCGCAGGATCGCCGGCTTCGAGTTCGCTGTCGCCGTAGTAGGGCTGCACGGATACGGTGACGGCGCCGACGGACTGGCGCCACAGCAGATCGGCGCCGCGCAATTGGTAGACCGGCGTGAGGTTGTAGACCTCCATCGGCGTGCGGATCCAGCTGTTCGCGTAGCCGATGAAGACCGAGTCCGAAAACATGAAGGTCGGCGCACGCATGTAGCCGACACGGGCGCTCAGGTTCGATACGGGCTGGAACTTGATGTAGGCCCAGTCGAGATGGGGTTCCCAGTTCGACGTCAGATCGGTGTACGCGACGCCCTGCACGGTCGCCGAGAACATATCGTTGAACCGGGCGGTCACTTGCACGCCGAGCTTCGAGTCCGCCTTGAACGAACCATCCTCGTCGATGCCTTCGGGCTGACCGACGTAACCCACCTGCGCCAGGTCGGTGTCGGTCTGGGCATAGGCGGCCGTCGAAAAGCCGCTGTAGGAAAAGTCGACCGCCGCGGCGAGCGACGGCAGGGCAGCCGCGACGGCGAGCGCGACCGCTGGAATTCTGGGACGCATGCAAATGACTCCGGTGTTTCGGCAGTACTGCCTGCCGCATGATCCAGCTATCGGCTGATCGCAGCGCGGCAATGATGCGGCGCATGCTGCATGCGGCGTACGGGGTTTTCCTGAACGGCGCCGATCGG
>NZ_DAINNK010000012.1:9187-84688 GCF_036735925.1 Povalibacter sp. | reverse complement strand
TGTCACGCCCTTCGAGACTGAAGAAGCCCATGACCGTCAGCAGCTGCTGGGTCTGATGTTCCATCGACTTGCTGGCGGCGGCGGCTTCCTCGACCAGCGCGGCATTGCGCTGCGTCACTTCGTCGATCTGCGCCACCGCACGATTCACCTGATCGATGCCGGAAGACTGCTCCTCGCTGGCGGCAGAGATTTCCGCCACGATGTCCGTGACTTTCTTCACGCTGTCCATGATGTCGGCGATCGAACGTCCGGATTCGTCGACCAGCACGGTGCCGGCTTTGACCTTCTCCACCGACTCGCTGATGAGCACCTTGATCTCGCGCGCGGCGCTGGCGCTGCGCTGTGCGAGATTGCGGACCTCGGAGGCGACGACGGCGAAGCCGCGGCCCTGTTCGCCGGCACGCGCCGCTTCCACGGCGGCGTTCAGCGCGAGCAGGTTCGTCTGGAACGCGATCTCGTCGATGACGCCGATGATGTCGGAGATCTTGCGGCTCGATGCGCTGATTTCGTTCATCGCACTCACGGCGCGTTCGACCACCGATCCGCCCTTGTCGGCCTGGCCGCGCGCGCTGGCGGCGAGCTGGTTGGCCTCGCGGGCATTGTCGGCATTCTGTTTCACCGTGGCGGCCATCTCTTCCATGCTCGAAGCCGTTTCCTCCAGCGCCGCCGCCTGTTCCTGCGTGCGCTGGCTGAGATCGTCGTTGCCCTGCGTGAGTTCGCGCGCCGCCGTGCCGACCTGTTCGGCGCTGCCGTAGACGGACTGGACGATCTCGCTGAGCTTGCGGTCCATGCCCTGCAGCGCTACCAGGAGTTCGCCGAGTTCGTCGCGGCTGGTGATCCGGATGTCGCGACCGAGTTCGCCGCGGGCGATGCGCGTGATCGTCGAGGCCAGCTGGGCGATGCCCTGCGCGATCGAGCGGACCAACATCCACGAGACCGCCAGTGCGATGAGGGCGGCGGTCACGAGGATGGTCAGGCCGACCCTGTCCGCGTGCGCAATCGCCTCTGCTGCCGCGCCTTCGGCGTGGTCGCTGCTGTCTTCGATGCGGCCGCTGACGTCGGCCAGGCGTCCTTCGAGATCCGCGAACGCCGCGAGGAAGCCCGGCAGCATGCCATGCGCCGCGGCCTTGTCCGTCGCCGCCGTGGCAACGATCGCCTCGGCGCTGGCGATGTATTTCTCCAGTGACGGCCGTACTTCGTCGAGCGCGGCGCGCGTGTCGCCCTGCGCCTGCTGACGGTTGGCGTCGACGAGCAGGCGGAACGTTTCCGCATGCTGCTGCACGCCGGCGTTCGCCGCGTCGCGTGCTTCGGGTGTCTCGGCCAGCAGTGCGGCCAGCACGTCGGCGCGCAGCGCGTCATGCATCATGTCGCCTTCGATGTGATTGCGCAGCGTGTGGCTGGTCATGATGACGCTGTCGAGCGATCCATTCACGACGAACAGGCTGTGGCGACTGGTGAGTCCCAGGACTCCCATCAGCACCAGCATGAGTACGACCACGCCAATGAGCCGGGACTTGATCGTGAGTTGCATGGAAACGCTCCGCCCTCGATGAGGAAACTGCCTCTTGGCACGGCTATCGGCCGTTCATCCGGAAACTTGTTCAGAGAGAAAAGAATCAGGGTTTCCCTTAGGGTGGTGCACGTTCAGTCCAGCCGCCCGTGCGCCGATGAAGTGGACATGTCATCGGTCATCCATCTGGACGCGCTTATGTATCGCCCGTTGCCGGCCATCTTCTGTCTCCTGGTGGCATCGACCGCCATTGCACAGGAGGGAGCCGAAACCAGCCTGCTGCAGGTCGAATCCGCCTACACGGGCGAGATCTGGAGTCAGGTCTCGGGCGGCATCGCGAGCGGCGAGCGCTACCTGGACAATCTCGAAGTCACCGCCACCGTCGATGGCGGGCAGTTGCTGGGCCTGGAGGGACTGCAGCTCTTCGGCTACGTGATCTACAACAACGGTCATGCGTTCGCCGACGAACTGAGCGGCGCGATGCAGGGCATCAGCAACATCGAAACCACGCGTGCGGTGCGGCTGTACGAACTCTGGTCGCAGTGGCAGTTCGGCAGCGGCGAACAGTCGATCCGCTTCGGTCTCTACGATCTGAATTCGGAGTTCGACAGCGTCGAGACTGCGGGACTCTTCATCAATCCCTCGCATGGCATCGGTCCGGACTTCTCGCAGTCGGGCCGGAACGGGCCTTCCATCTTTCCGGTGACGGGTCTGGCGGTGCGCGCGCAGAAGAACTTCGGCGCGTGGTCCATCCAGGCTGCGGCGCTCGACGGTGTGCCCGGCGACCCGGACCATCCGGATCGCACCGCCATCCGGCTCTCGAGCGAGGAGGGCGCATTGCTCGTGGGCGAAGTGAACTATCGCGCCGAATCCGGGTTGCGCACCGGCCTCGGTTACTGGCAGTACACGGCGCAGTTCGACGATCTCACCGCCACGACTTCCGCGGGCGAGCCGCGCCAGCGCGACGACAATGCCGGCGCCTACGCCATCGTCGAGAGCCCGACGTTCTTCGCGAATGCAGCGGAGCAGGGACTGAATCTGTTCGTGCGCGTCGGCGCTGCGCAGGCGGACATCAATCCGGTCGGCCGCTATCTGGGCGCGGGCGCCGTTTACAGCGGACTGTTCGTGTCCGGGCGCGACCAGATCGGCGTCGCCATTGCCGTTGCCGAACTCGGCGATCCCTATCGTCGTGCCCAGGCCGAGGCGGGCTTCGCCACCGAGGCGCGCGAGTACAACTACGAACTCACCTACCGGTTCGATGCGGCCGACTGGCTCGCGCTCCAGACGGATGTGCAGTACATCCGCAATCCCGGCATGGATCCGCAGCTCGACTCCGGCTGGGCCGTCGGCCTGCGCTTCGAACTCAGCGGCGGCTGGAGCCGGTAGATCAGGAATCCACGAACGGCAGGATGATCGCCGACGGCTGCGCGGCGGAGTGATGCACCGACTGCGTTGCCGCCTGCATCCGCGTCGCCGTCGCGATCGGCTCCGTGCCGCCGGGATTCCTGGCCCAGCGCGGAAACGCGCCGCTGGACACCTGCACGCGCAGACGGTGTCCCGGTGCCACGCGATAGGCGGTCGGCCAGCACTGCACCTGCACCCGCTGCGGCGTGTTCGCTGCGTCGATGCGTACGCGCTGCAGGCCGTCGCACACGTTCTTCGACACGCCATTCGCGTCGACATCGCATAGCCGCACGAAGAAGTCGGCGCTGGGGGCCGTGGACGACACATGCAGCTCGGCCGTCACGGGGCCGATGATGTCGCGCTGTCGTGTCATCGGTTCCGACGTGTACGTGATGACATCGGCGCGCGCCTCGAGCCGCGTGTTGTCGACCGAGAAGGGAACCATGTCGAGCGCGGGGCCGCCGACCGAGGGCGTCGGGTCGGCGGGGTCGTAGCGATAGGTGTCGGGTGCCGAATCCGGTGCGGCCTGCTGCGACAGCATTCGCCCGGGCTGCAGATGCCAGCGTTCGGCGCGCGCCTCGCGCGGCGGCCATTGGTCGAAGTAGCGCCATTCCTGCGTGCCGATGACCTGGAGCTTCACGGGCTTTTCAGGCGGCGCCGCAGGCTTGCCGCGCAGCTGCCGGTCGAACAGCGCGAGCGACTCGTGCATGCCGGCGTGACCCATGCCGAAATCCTGGTGACGCCACGGGCCGATGGTGATGCGCGCATCGCATCCGGCCGCACGCAGCGCGGCGAAGTCTTCCATCTGGAAGGGCAGGAAGATGTCGTACCAGCCCGCGGCCATGGTGATGGAACGCTTCACCTGCGGGATCGTGCGGCGATGGTTCATCGGCGCCCACCACGGATCGCGGTGGGTGTCGTGCTGCATCCAGTCCTGCCAGAAGTCGACACGGTTGCCGGCGACTTTCTCGTCCAGGCTGCCGAGCGGCAGCAGGCGCCATTGCGCCGCGCTGATCGCCGGGCGTTTCGTCAATCGCTGCAGCAGCAGACGCAGCATGGCGTTCGGCTTCTGCATCGTGTTGACCATGTGCGTCCAGCCCAGCGCGTTCTCCAGCGCGAACGAATCGCCCATGTAGGTCATGAGCGAAAAATCCGCGAGCGTTGCCTGCATGCCCATGGCCTTTACTTCAGGACCCGCCGCAGCGGCGACAGCCCATTGCGTGTAGCCGAGATAGCTCGGACCGTACGTGCCGATCGCGCCGTCGCACCATGGCTGCTGCTTGATCCATTCGATGGTCGCGAGACCATCGCGCTGCTCGTCGTGATGCGGATCGAATCTGCCGGTCGAGGCAAACGTGCCGCGACAGCTCTGCATGACGACGTTGTATCCGCTCGCGGCGAGCGGATACGCCATGCCTGCCGCGAGCAGCACGCTGATGCCGTAGGGCGAGCGGATCAGGATGGCGGGTGCCCTGGTGTCGGGACTGCCGAGATAGAGATCGGTTGCGAGTTCCGCGCCGTCCGGCATCCGCACGCTGATGTTTTTCCGGATCGTCACCGGATGCGTCTGCGTGACACCGAGCTTTTTCAGCATCATCCGGAACAGGAACTGCATGCGTCGCTCCCTTTTTCTTATACGTTATAGCGACTGGCAGTATCACGAGGGACCCATTGCGCCTGCAGGCAAGCGAGTGCGCAGCGAAGCGCGCGATCCGGCTGTCTGACTGTAGGTCAGGCTTCAGCCTGACGATTCTCAGGCCGGCTGAAGCCGGCCCCACAGGCCGAGCGATCCGGCTGTAGGTCAGGCTTCAGCCTGACGATTCTCAGGCCGGCTGAAGCCGGCCCCACAGGCCGAGCGATCCGGCTGTGGGTCAGGCTTCAGCCCGACTGCTCCAGCACTTGCCGCTATCAAAGTCCCGCCGCGACCTTCCGCACTTCCTCCGGCGAACGCTCCCCCGCCAGCGCCGTGCCAGGCATCAGATGCTTGCCCATCTCGAGCCCGCCGATCAGCACCGGCTCGTAGCCGATCTCGCGAATCAGTGTCGATGCGATCTCGATCGCCTGCCGGTCGTCGCCGGCGATGGGCAGTCCGATCTGGCCGGGCGTTTCATGGGCCGTGGCCATGCGTGCGGCACCGACTGCGTTGAACGCGCGCACGATGCGCGTGCCGGGCAGCAGTTCCGCGGAGGCCAGTCCGGCGCCTTTCTCGCGCGCCCAGTTCGCGATCTCGCCGTCCCGGGCGGGAAAGGGATTGCAGGCATCGATGATGACCTTTCCCTTGAGTTCCGCGGCGAGCGACTTGCCGAGGTCCGGCAGCGCACTGTAGGGAACCGACATGACGATCACGTCGCCGAACGCCGCGGCCTGTTGCGGCGTGCCTGCACTGGCATTCGCGCCGACCTGTGCCGCGAGTGCCTTGTCCTCATCGAGATGCCGCGACGAGAACATCACCGGATGGCCCGCTTTCGCCCACACCGTGCCGAGTGCGCTGCCGACCTTGCCGGCGCCGATGATGCCGATCTTCACTTTCGCGGCATCGGCAGCGTCGGAGGACGCAGGCAGGCCCAGCGCGAGCGCGGCGACCAGACCGGCAACGATGGCGAATCGACGGCTCATGTTCTGACTCATGATGATCTCCGGGGCGGGGGTGAGCGATTGTCGATGGCGGTTTCGGTATTTTCAATCGCGTCCTTGCGGACAAATCCGGGTGTCGCGGAACAGATGGTCTGGCGCAGCATTGAAGCCGTATCAGGCACGAACGGGCGAGGTGAAATCGAATGACGCGCACGGAAACGGATCGCGACGATCCCTCGGAAGGCAAATCGGGCGCTTCGCCCTCCGCGCCGGGAACGGGCGCGAAGAGCGAAACGGTGAAGGCGGACCCGACGACCGACGAGGCGAAGGTGGCGGATACGCTGCCCCAGGCCAGCCCGGTGCCTGACGTGCAGCGCGCGCTGGAAGAGTCGCGCAGATATCCGGCGAAGGCAGAGGAAGTCAGCGCGCCTGAAAGAACGTATCGTCCGGAATGAATTTCAGGATGGCCTTGCCGTCCTGGCGGATCAGATCCTTCGATACCTCGCCCGCGAGCAGCGAACGCGCCTGCGTCGACAGCGACTGGCGCAATAGCCCGAGCATTCTGGGCGGTGCGATCAGCAGCAGCTTGTCGAAATCATTCCTGGCGCGATCGGCGTCGATGCGGTGCGCAACGGCCTTCGCGAACAGTTCGACGTCATGACGCTCCGTGCTGCGCTCGCCGTCGACGCCATGCGAGTGGCCGTGATTCACGCCCGTCGGCCCGCCGTGGCGTCGACCGGGGCGATCGGTTTCCAGGTCGGTGTCCTTCAATCCTGCGGCGCCGTTCTGTATCGATCCTCGTCCTGTCAGCGGGCCCGTGAGTTTTGATGTATCGAAGAAATTGGCTTCACGTTCATCTGACACGACGATGCGCAAATTCATGATGTCACCTCGCTGTGGAGTGGGACGATTGCCGACGCAACGGGAGCCTGACGCGCGCGTCCGGGTTTTCTGCACTGCATCATGACGTCGCGGGCCCGTTGCCCGTCGAGCGTGCCAGCTTGGGAGGAAGCGTCAATGCGCGGTTTACGTGCTTCTGCGCATGCGTCGGCGGGTTCGTGAAGAGGGGACGGCAGGGCAGGCGAGCCAGGCTCACGTAATCAGATCCAGTAGTGCATCGAAATCGCCAATGACTGTTTGCGCGCCGGCACGTTCCAGTTGTGCTGGCGTGAATACATGCCCGGCAGGACAGAAGGCGATGGTCCGCATGCCTGCAGCGTGCGCTGCAACGACGCCCGCCTGCGAATCCTCGACCGCGATGCACTGTGCGGGAGATGTACCGAGCATGCGGGCGGCGAGCAGATAGATATCGGGCGCCGGCTTCAGGCGTTCGACATGATCCGATGAAGCGATGCGATCGCCGAAGAAATGACGGATGCCGCAGGACTGCAGCGCCTGCTCGATGTATGCGGCGTGCGAGTTCGACGCAACCGCCATGTGCGCACCTCGTTCGCTCAGCGCCGTCAGCACGCGTACTACCGAAGGTATGGGTTCGAGTTCAGCGGCAACGAGACGATGCAGCTCCGCTTCGATCCGCTGCTGCGTGTCGGCAGGCAGCGTGACTCCATGCTCCTGCTCGATGATGCGCAGCATCGCGGTCCGGCCGATACCCGTCGATCGCCGCAGATGCTCCTGCGGATCCAGGACGATGCCGAACTGCGCCAGCACGGTAACGTCGGCACGGTTGTGAAGAGGTTCGCTGTCGACGAGCGTTCCGTCGCAGTCGAATGCAATGCTCGGCATGGGGATCGTTGCGTTGGCGAAGGGAGTGCGGGAAGAGTGCCATGCAGGATGGGTGTTTTGCATCGGATGAGTGGAGTTGCACGTTGACCGCCCGGTAACCGGCCTGCTTTAATCCTCGCGCCTCTCCTAGGGGAGTAGCCTGGGCCGCAAGGCTCTGCGGTGTCGTCAGTACGGATCTGCTTTCACGGCGTGTGAGGCAGGTCCCGGCACCGCATCATGCGACGGCGCATGACGGGCAAGACCGCGAAGGGCAATACACCGCCGGGGCTGTTCGCCACAGCCTCATTGCCTTCGAGGTCCGTATGACGGGAACTCCCCTCATGTGGTCGCTGTTTGCGACCTTCGTTCTGATCGCACTGCTCGTCGATTTCTTTGCCCTGCGAAAACAGGGAGCGCACGCCGTTTCCATCAGGGAAGCCACGATCTGGTCGCTCATCTGGGTGGCAGTGAGCTTCGTGTTCGTCGCGTGGATGTGGTGGTACCTGGGCGGCGCCAGCGCCGATCCGGCGGCGCAGGTGCTGGCGAAGGACAAGTCGCTCGAGTTCATCACGGGCTACCTGGTCGAGAAGGCGCTGGCGGTCGACAACATCTTCGTGTTCCTGATGTTGTTCACGTATTTCTCGGTGCCGGCGGATTACCAGAAGCGGGTGCTGATGATCGGCATCCTAGGGGCACTGGTGCTGCGCGCCGTCATGATCCTCATCGGCGCCTGGGCGATCAGCCGCTTTCACTGGATTCTGTACGTCTTCGGCGTGTTCCTGGTGTTCACCGGCATCAAGATGTGGTGGGCTGCCGGGCAGGAGCCCGATCTCGAATCGAATCCCGCGCTGAAATGGATCCGGCGGCGCATGCGCATCGCGCCGGACTACGACGGTGAACGGCTGACGACCCGGATCGACGGCGTGCGCGTGGCGACGCCGCTGGCCGTCGTCGTGATCCTCATCGGCATCGTGGACGTGATCTTCGCGGTGGATTCCATTCCCGCGATCTTCGCCATCACCACCGACACGTTCATCGTGCTGACGTCGAATGTCTTCGCCATCCTCGGCCTGCGCGCGATGTACTTCCTGCTCGCCGGCATGCACGAACGTTTTCACCTGCTGTCCTACGGCCTCGCGCTGGTGCTGGTGCTGATCGGCACGAAGATGCTGCTGATCGACGTCTACAAGATTCCGGTGGTGTGGTCGCTCGGTGCGACGCTCGGCATCCTGGCAGTGACGATGGTGCTGTCGCTGATGATTCCGCCGAAAGGGCCCGCGCATCGCGGCGCGTATCCGTTTGCGCGCAAGCGGCCGGAGGTGGAGAGCAAGGAGGGATAGGGCGTCCTTTCCTCCGCGGGTTTCTGTAGGTCAGGCTTTAGCCTGACTTCCGATAAAGAGGCCGGCTAAAGCCGGCCCCACAGTAAGAGGCCCACCCTGGCCCGAACTACTTCAGATCGAACCGGTCCAGGTTCATCACCCGGGTCCACGCCGCCACGAAGTCATCGACGAACTTGCGGTGGGCGTCCGAACTGCCGTAGACCTCCGCCAGTGCGCGCAGCTGCGAGTTGGAGCCGAAGACCAGGTCCACGCGCGTGCCGGTCCACTTCGTCTCGCCGGTCCTGCGGTCGCGACCTTCGAACACGTCCTTCGCGTCCGACGCGGCTTTCCATTCCGTATTCATGTCGAGCAGGTTGACGAAGAAGTCATTCGTCAGCGACCCGGGCGTCTTCGTGAAGATGCCGTGCTTCGACTGTCCAGCGCCCAGCACGCGCAGCCCGCCGATCAGCACTGTCATCTCGGGTGCGGTCAGCGTGAGCAGTTGCGCGCGATCGATGAGCAGCGCTTCGGCAGGTACGGCGTACTTTGCCTTCTCGTCATTGCGGAAGCCGTCGGCGATCGGTTCGAGCGCCGCAAACGATTCGACATCCGTCTGTTCCTGCGAGGCATCCGTGCGTCCCGGCGCGAACGGCACCGTCACATTGATGCCGGCGTTCTTCGCCGCCTGCTCGATGCCCGCATTGCCGGCGAGCACGATCAGATCGGCGAGCGATACTTTCTTGCCGCCGGTCGCCGACTTGTTGAAACCGGACTGGATGTCGCCGAGCGTCTGCAGCACCTTCGCCAGTTGTGCCGGCTGATTGACCTGCCAGTCTTTCTGCGGCGCCAGGCGAATGCGCGCACCGTTCGCGCCGCCGCGTTTGTCGGAGCCGCGGAAGGTCGATGCGGAAGCCCAGGCCGTCGACACGAGCTGCGACACCGTGAGGCCCGATGCCAGCACCTTCGCCTTCAGCGCAGCGATGTCCTGGTCGTCGATCAATGGATGATCGACCGCGGGCACCGGGTCCTGCCAGATGAGTTCTTCGGCCGGCACTTCCGGGCCGAGATAGCGCGAGCGCGGGCCCATGTCGCGATGCGTGAGCTTGAACCAGGCGCGCGCGAAGGCGTCGGCGAACTCGTCCGGATTCTCCATGAAGCGGCGCGAGATCTTTTCGTACGCGGGATCGACGCGCAGCGACAGATCCGTGGTCAGCATCGTCGGCACGAGTCGTTTCGACTTGTCGTGCGCATGCGGAATCGTCGCGCCGGCGCCCTTGGCGACCCACTGCTGCGCACCCGCCGGACTCCTGGTCAGTTCCCATTCGTAACCGAACAGGTTCCAGAAGAAGTTGTTGCTCCACTTCGTCGGCGTGGTCGTCCAGGTGACTTCCAGGCCGCTGGTGATGGTGTCGCCGCCCTTGCCGCTGCCGAATCTGTTCGCCCAGCCCAGGCCCTGCAGTTCGAGATCCGCTGCTTCGGGTTCGGCGCCGACGTTGTCGGCCGGGGCCGCACCGTGAGTCTTGCCAAACGTGTGACCGCCTGCGATCAGTGCGACGGTTTCTTCATCGTTCATCGCCATGCGCCCGAAGGTGTCGCGGATGTCCTTGGCCGCAGCGACCGGATCGGGCTTGCCGTCCGGACCTTCGGGGTTCACGTAGATCAGGCCCATCTGCACGGCCGCGAGCGGATTCTCGAGATCGCGGGTGTGCGGCACCTGGCTGTTGTCGTCCGATGACACGACGCCGTGGCCTTCGACGCCCGGCGAGCCGCGCGAATAGCGGATGTCGCCGCCCAGCCACGTGGTTTCGCGACCCCAGTAGACATCATTGTCCGGTTCCCACACATCGGCGCGTCCGCCGCCGAAACCGAACGTCTTGAAGCCCATCGTTTCCAGCGCGACGTTGCCGGTGAGGATCAGCAGGTCGGCCCAGGAAATCTTGCGGCCGTATTTCTGCTTGATCGGCCAGAGCAGCCGGCGTGCCTTGTCGAGACTCACGTTGTCCGGCCAGCTGTTGAGTGGTGCGAAACGCTGCTGGCCGCGACCGCCGCCGCCGCGTCCGTCGCCGGTGCGATACGTACCCGCGCTATGCCAGGCCATGCGGATGAACAGCGGGCCGTAGTGCCCGAAGTCCGCGGGCCACCAGTCCTGCGAATCCGTCATCAGTGCGGCGAGATCCTTTTTCAGGGCCGCGAAATCGAGGCTGTTGAATTCCTTCGCGTAGTCGAAGTCTTCGCCCATCGGGTCGGACCTGGCGGAATGCTGGTGCAGCAGATCCAGTCGCAACTGGTTGGGCCACCAGTCCCGGTTCGTCGTGCCACCGCTGTGTTTGAAGGGGCATTTGGGTTCCGCTGACATGGCTCATCTCCGTGGCTTGCTGGGGTGACGCTGAGGCTAGGCGCGGTGGGACCGCCTTTGAAGTCGATTATTCTTCATGCACTGATAGAGACGACCTATCCCGGAATACCGTAGTCGACTCAGAGGTTCTGCCGGGTGCCAACGCAGGCGGGCTCTGCTTCGCTCTTCCTCGATGCTGTCATGCTCCTGTCATGATCGCGTCAGCGCGAAATCGATCGCGGCGCATGCGGCTGCTACCTGCGCTGCATTGCACTGTTCGGGCGTCGCGCGCGGGCTGTCGGGATAGACCTCCGTCGTCGTGGTGTAGCGTGCGCCGGTGATGCCGGCGCACAGGCCGAGCTCGCGCATCGGATAGCGGATGACGCCCGGAGCGAGGACTTCCGAGCCGATGATCTGGCCCTGCGCGTCGGTCGGCGCGATGTGCGTCACCCGGGCGACGGCGTCGATGACAGCCTGCTGGAACTGTGGCTGCGGATTCCCGGTATCGTCGACGAGATAGAAACCGTCCGGAATTTCTCCCGGTTCGAACGGCTTGCCATCGCGGGCTGCCAGTGCAGGGCGGAATTCGCTTTCGTCGCTGTCGGTGGTTTCGTGCAGGTCGATGTGAACGAGGAAGCGCCCGCGCAGCGGCGCGATGAGCCGCATCAGTGCGGCGGACTCTTCGGCCGGACTGTTCTCGCGGAACGAGCGATTGGGATCGATGGCGTTCGCGTTCCAGCGATGGATGCGTTCGTAGGCCCAGGGACTCACGCAGGGCGCGACCAGCAGATCGATCCGGTCCGCATAGTCGCCCGCGCGCTGCTCGAGGAACTGCAGCGCGCCGTGCACGCCGCTGGTTTCGTAGCCATGCACGCCTCCGGTCACCAGTACCAGCGGCCTGTCGTTGCGCCAGTTGCGATTGCGGACTGCAAAGAGGCGATAGCGATCCGGCGGATAATTCAGCTCGCCGTATTCGGTGACATCGAAGCGCGAAGCCAGTCGTTCGACTGCGCGTACCACGTCGTCGAGGTAGCTGCGATGGCGAGTCTGGCGCGACAGCCACAGCGCGCGTTCAGTGTCTCCCCAGGGAATGCCGGGCGTGCCGATGGGATAGGGGGAGGATGCGGCGGTCATGTGTGAGGTATCTCTCGGTCTGGAAGCGGACACTCTAACAACGCGTGCCACCAGCGGCGAGCGGGCTTTGGAGCGAGAAGTGACGGCTGTAGGATCGCGTGGCCGCCCAGTCGCGGATGCGGAACTCAGGTGGAAACGAATGCGCATCGTCGTCGCCCATCACAATCCGGCTTCGTGCGAGCGCTGGCGCAATGCGCTCGCAGCGGAGTTGCCGGGCACCGACGTGATCGTGTGGAGCGATGCGGAGACGCGCGAGGCGGACTACGCAATCGCATGGGCCGCGCCGTCCCGGACGTTTTTCGAAGCACAGCCGCGACTGAAGGCATTCTTCTCCACCGGCGCCGGTGTCGAGAAACTGCTCGCCAGTTCGTACATGCCGGCGGATCTGCCGGTGATCCGGCTGGAAGACGCGGGCATGGGCGAACAGATGGCGACTTATTGCGTCGGTGCGGCGCTCAACTGGATGCGTCAGCGTGACGAATACGCGGCGCACCAACTGGCGCGGCGCTGGCAGCCATTGCCGAGAGAAGATCCCGCGGACTGGCCGGTCGGCATTTTCGGCCTCGGCGTATTGGGGCAGCAGGTGGCGACTGCATTCGCGGCGCTGGGTTTCCGTGTCAACGGTTATGCGCGTTCGGTGCATGCCATACCGGGTGTTCGCTGCTTCGCAGAATCCGGCGGCGTGGGAGATTTCGCTGCCTTCCTCGCGGCCACGCGCATTCTCGTCATCCTCGCGCCGCTGACGCCGCAGACGCGCGATCGTTTCGGTCGCGATGAACTGGCGCAACTCGCGCCGCATTCCTGCGTCATCAACGTGGCGCGGGGCGAATTGCTGGTCGAGGAGGCGCTGCTCGCCCTGCTCGACAGTGGTCATCTCCTCGGTGCTGCGCTCGATGTCTTCCGGCAGGAGCCGTTGCCGCCGGATCATCCGTTCTGGATGCATCCGAAGATCCGCATCACGCCGCACGTCTCGGCGATCACGGTCATCGGGCCGTCGGCGCGTCAGGTCGCGGACAAGATCCGGCAGCTGGAGCGCGGCGAATCTGTCGGCGGTATCGTGGATCGAAGTCGCGGCTATTGATCGCTGTAGGTCAGGCTTTAGCCTGACGCCCTTGGAAGGCCGGCTGTGACCGAAGGAAATGGATAAACCACTTCCTTCGGTCGTCCGGCGGGAAAGCCGGCCCCACAGAAGAGGTCAATCCGAGCACAGAAGGACAAACGGCCGCTCGCGCACCGCCCGAGGCATCGCCGCTCGTTTGCTATGCTGCCCGCCCACTCGCGCAACCTTCTGGTGAAGTCATGGCCGACACAAAGAAATTTTCCGAGTACCTCATCCTGTCGCGTGGACGATGGGACGAGGATCTGCCGCAGGAACGTATTCAGCAGGCCATCGATGATTTCTACGAATGGCACGCGGGTCTGGTCGCATCGGGCAGGGCGAAGCCGGGACAGCGGCTCGCGGAGCCGACGATGCTCGTGTCCAGGGACGGTGTGATCGACGGACCGTTCGCCGAAACCAAGGAAGTCATCGGCGGGTACTGGTTTTTTCTGGCCGAGAGTCTTGCCGACGCGGCGGCGCTGGCCGGGAAGAATCCTTGCGTCGCCTGCGGCCTGACTTTCGAAGTCCGGCCCGTCGAGCCGGAGCGATGCTCGGCCTATGCACAGACCAACGAAACGCCGCTGAAGCGCCGCGCGGTGTCCTGATCAGCTTTTCGGGTCCGGCGGCGGGGCGTACTTCCGCAACAATCGATCGAGACTGTTGGCGAACGCCTCGCGATCACGCGGGCCCAGCGGTGCCGGCCCGCCGGTCGCGACGCCACTGCTTCGCAACTCGTCCATGAAGTTGCGCATCGACAGGCGTTCGCGAATGTTGTCTCGCGTATAGAGCTCGCCGCGCGGATTCAGCGCGTGGGCGCCTTTCTCGATCGCGGCGGCAGCGAGCGGGATGTCTGCGGTGACGACGAGATCGTCCGTTTCCAGCTGTGCCGCGATGTGCTTGTCGGCAACGTCGAATCCCGCGGGGACCTGCGTGAAGCGGATGAAGGGTGAGGGCGGAATCCGCATGCCCTGATTCGCGACCAGCATCATCTGCGTGCGGGTGCGTTCGGCGGCACGAAAAAGAATTTCCTTGATGACGCCGGGACAGGCATCGGCGTCGACCCAGATCTTCATCAGGTGCGTTCGACCGCGTCGGTGGTCTGCGGCAGATCGTTCAGCGCCTCGCCTTCGCGTTGCGGTTTGCTGAACGGTACGGGTTTGAGCGGCGCGGGAGCGACGTTGCCGTAGAGCAAGGCCTTGCCGGCTTCGAAACCGCCCGTGGCCAGTTCCACGGCGAAGCGTTCGGCGTCGCGGCTGCGGATCTGTGCGGCGATCTGTGCAGCTTCCTCGTCGCTGACGTCGAGCTGGCGCAGCGTTTCCTCGCCGAAGCGCAGCGCGGATTCGAAGGTTTCGCGAATCTGGTAGTCGATGCCGATGCCGACGAGTTCGCGCGCATGTTCGCGATCGAAGGACCGCACCAGCAGACGCGCCTGCGGAAACTCCGCGCGCACCAGCGTGGCGATGCGGCTCGTCGTTTCGCGGTTGTCGATGCACACGGTGATCGCGCGCGCCTTGTCGGCGCCGCAGGCGTGCAGTACGTCGAGCCGCGAGCCGTCGCCGTAGTACACCTTGAAGCCGAAATCCTGCGCGGTGCGGATCATTTCGATGTCGGTGTCGATGATGCTCACGTCGACGCCGCGTGCGAGCAGCGCCTGGCTCGCGACCTGGCCGAAACGGCCGAAGCCGATCAGCAGCACCGAACCGCTCAGGCCCCTGGCGACCTCGATGCCTTCCATGCCGCCGGCGACTTCGATGCGGGTGAACCGCCGCACGGCCAGGACGACCAGCGGCGTCAGCACCATCGACAGAATGACGATGGCCGTCAGATTGGAGCTGATGTTGGCGTCGATGATGCCGTTGACGGCCGCCGCGCCGAACAGCACGAACGCGAACTCGCCGCCCTGCGCCATGAGCACGGCGCGATCCAGCGCCTCCGGGTGCGAGCTGTGGGTCAGGCGCGCGATCACGTAGATGCACGTCGCCTTCGCGGCCATCATCGCCGGTACTGCCGCAGCGATCAGCATCCAGTTCTGCGCGACCACCGACACGTCCAGCGCCATGCCGACGGCGAGGAAGAACAGGCCGAGCAGCAGGCCGCGGAACGGCTCGACATCGGCTTCGAGCTGATGCCGGAACGTGGATTCCGACAGCAGCACGCCGGCGATGAAGGCGCCCATGGCCATGGACAAGCCGCCCATTTCCATCAGCAATGCCGCGCCCAGCACCACCAGCAGCGCCGCGGCCGTCATGACTTCGCGAGCGCGTGCCGCCGCCAGCAATGCGAACAGCGGATTCAGCAGCCACAGGCCGGCAGCGATCAGGCCCGCGAGCGAGCTGACGCCGATCGCGATGTCGAGCCAGCGCGTGGTGGTCTCTGCGGTCACCTGCGGCGCCAGCAGACTCACGACGGCGAGCAGCGGCACGATCAGCAGATCCTCGAACAGCAGGATCGACACCATCTTCTGGCCGCGCGGCAGCGCGATGTCGCCGCGTTCGGCGAGCAGCTGCATGACGATCGCCGTCGACGTGAGTACGAATCCTGCGGCACCGATGAAGGCGACGACCAGCGTGAAACCGAAAGCGAGGCCGACACCCGTCAGGCCGGCGACGCAGGTGAGGATCTGCAGCGTGCCGAGTCCGAAGATCTGGCCGCGCAGATGCCACAGATGCGACGGGCGCATCTCCAGCCCGACCACGAACAGGAACATCACGACGCCGAGTTCGGCGACGTGCAGGATGCTCTGCGGATCGCTGAACCAGCCGAAACCGAAGGGACCGATGACGAGTCCGGCGGCCAGATAGCCGAGCACCGAGCCCAGTCCCAGGCGCCGGAAGAGGGGAACGGCGACGACGGCGGCGCCGAGCAGGGCGACGACGCTGACGAGGAGATGCGAATCGTGGGCGGCGGCCATGCAATCCCGGGGAAGATCTGGATCAGGCTGCGCACCCTAGCAGGAAATGGCGCTGACTTAAGGATTTGCTCTGCCTGTGGGGCCGGCTTCAGCCGGCCTGAAAACAGTCAGGCTGAAGCCTGACCTACAGCAAGAAGCGGCTGAAGCCGGCCCCACAGGGGTGGGTGGCGCGCTATTTCTTCCAGACCAGCGGCACGTACTCGGGGCCGACCACGCCGCCGGGACGATAGATGATCGGTGCGCCCGGCTTCACCGAGAATTCCGGAATGCGCTTCAGCCATTCCTGCAGCGCGATCTTCACTTCGAGCCGCGCCAGGTGTGCGCCCATGCAGCTGTGCACGCCGACCGTGAACGCCATGATCGTCTTGCGCGGGCGGTCGAAATCGACTTCCAGCGGATTCGGGAAAACCTCCGGATCGAAGTTGCAGGCGGGCAGCACGCAGGTGATGCGATCGCCTTTCTTCATCTTGACGCCGCGCATCTCGATGTCCTGCGCGATCACGCGGCCGGAGAACGTCACCGACCAGCGGCGCAGCAGTTCTTCCACGACTTTGTCGATGTCGTCGGGCCGGTCGATGATTTCCTTGCAGCGCTCCGGGTTCTGCGCCAGCCACAGCCACATGTTGTTGAGCGTCGCGAACACGGTGTCGAGTCCGCCGATGAACAGGAAGACCACGAAGCCGAACACTTCCTTGTCGCTCAGCGGCTGGCCGTCCGGCGCCGCGTGTGCGATGCGGCTGACGACGCCTTCGTCGGGATGCGCCTTCTTTTCCGCGATGGCCTGCTTGATGTAGGCGACGATGTTCTGCATCGCCCGGCCCATGGTCGCGCGATCGGGTGCGTGCAGCAGGTCGATGGCCCAGGAGACGAACGTGTCGCGCATGTCCTGCGGCAGGCCCATGATGTCGAGGAACACCGACACCGGCAGCGGCCGGCCGAAGGCCGTGGTGAATTCGCATTCGCCCTTGTCGATGAACCCGTCGATCAGGTCGCTGGCGCGCTGGCGGATCAGCGATTCGAGTTTCAGCACGCCCTTCGGGCTGAACAGCGGATCGACGATGTTGCGGTACTTGCGGTGATGCGGCGGATCGATCTCGATGGGAATGAAATAGAAGTAGTCGTTCGGATCGCGCGGAAACGGCGTCGCGCCTTCGTTCGAGAAATATTCCCAGTGACGCAGCGCGAACAGCGCATCCTCGTGCTTGAGGAACAGCCAGGCATTACCGTACGGATTCACGTCGTAGAAGATCGGCGGCTGCGTCTCGTGCAGCTTCGCCATGAAGTCGTGCGGGCTGGCGAGAAATTCGGGGCCGGTGGTCAGGCCGACGGAGCGCACGAGTTCCTTCGGCACATGCGGCGGAATCTGATCGGGGCCGGCGAAGCGGGGAAAGACGGGCGGGACGGGGTGGGCGGCGTCGATGGGCATGGTGCGTCTCCTGTTCCTCGAACCGGATCAGAACTGCTTTTCAGGCAGGCGGACGACGAGGCCGTCGAGTTCGGACGTCATGGTGATCTGGCAGGAGAGCCGCGCATTCGGTTTGGTTTCGTCGGCGCCTTCGAGCAGTTCCCGTTCCGCGTCGGATTCAGGCGTGCCTGCTTTCGCAGCCCAGGCGTCGTCGACGTAGCAACGGCAGGTCGCGCAGGAGCAGGCGCCGCCGCACTCGCCGATGATTCCCGGCACATCGTTGTACAGCGCGCCGCGCATCACGCTTTCGTCGACCGCCACGTCGACGACGTGCTGCTCCCCGCTGGCTTCGATATACGTCACTTTGGGCATGACTACCTCGAATGAACATTCGGGCAGCAATGTACAACAGTGGTGTCGGGAATGCCCGATACGGGGATTCCCGGTGCAGTTCCGGACATGTCCTGCCGCGCCCGCAGGCATCCATGCGATCAACGGGTCAGCTTGTCCTGCGTGCGCGTGTCGAAGTCGCTGGCGTCGTGACGTTCGTGGAGCTGGCCGGCCGGATCGCCGGAGAGCCGGTTGACCATGCGGCCGCGTTTCACGGCGGGTCGTGCGCCGATGGTGTCGGCCCAGCGCCGCACGTTCCTGTATTCCTGGACGCTGAGAAACGTGCCGGAGTCGCCGTAGATCTCGCCTTTGACGAGCGGCCCGTACCATGGCCAGCCGACGATGTCCGCGATCGTGTAGCGGTCACCCGCCAGGTATTCCGATTCGGCGAGCCGACGATCGAGCACGTCGAGCTGGCGCTTCACTTCCATGGTGTAGCGATCGATGGCGTATTCGATCTTGAACGGCGCATACATATAAAAGTGGCCGAAGCCGCCGCCGAGAAACGGCGCGCTGCCGATCTGCCAGAACAGCCATGCAAAACATTCGGCACGCTCGGCGGCCTGCGTCGGCAGGAACTCGCCGAACTTCTCTGCGAGGTACATCAGGATCGCGCCGGACTCGAACACGCGGATCGGCTGCGGGCCGCTGCGATCCATCAGTGCCGGAATCTTGGAATTGGGATTCACCGCGACGAAGCCGCTGCCGAACTGTTCTCCCTCATTGATGCGGATCGGCCAGGCGTCGTACTCCGCGCCGCTGTGGCCGAGCGCCAGCAGTTCTTCCAGCATCACGGTGACCTTGACGCCGTTCGGCGTCGCGAGCGAGTAGAGCTGCAGCGGATGCCGGCCGACCGGCAGTGCCTTGTCGTGCGTCGGTCCGGCGATGGGGCGATTGATCTTCGCGAACTGACCGCCGTTTTCCTTTTCCCATTTCCAGACTGTCGGGGGCGTGTAGCTCGGCGTATCGGTCATGGCGGTCATTCCTGTTGCGAGGTCGGAGCAACGAATGAACTCATGACTGCAGCCGAAGGTCCACCGGTCGCGAGGGATTTCAGGTTTTCTCTTCCTGTGGGGCCGGCTTCAGCCGGCCTTTTTGGAGTCAGGCTGAAGCCTGACCTACAGCCTGACCTCAGAAGACCGTCAGCAGCGCGACGCTCAGCGCCGCGTAGATGCCGATCACGACCCAGAAATAGCGCGGATTCGTCTCTCTCGCGATGGTTCGTCCCCAGACGCCCGATTTCGCGAAGACCTCGCCGCGCAGGCCGGCGAACAGCGTGTAGAGCGCCAGCAGTGCGCCGAGCAGTTTGAACATTCCGTGAGTCTCCTGCGGCGAGTGCCTACAACGATTGCCAGCGCGCACTCGCGGTCGCATTCTATGGCCACATTTCAGCGCGAAGCCGCTGCCGAGTGCAATGAAAAATCAGGGAGAAGTCGTCAGCCTGTGGACCTCGATCGCGGATCGCGAGTCACGGCTGCTGGCGCTTCTGCGAACGGCCGTGCAGATCATCTGGGTCACCGATGCCGAGGGCCGGGCCTCCGAGAGCGATCCGGAGCCGCCCTCGGATATCGCCGATCTGACCTGGTCCGCCTTCACCGGCCTGTCGACTGCGCAGCTGGCGGGCGTAGGCTGGCTGGCGGCGGTGCATCCGGACGACGTGGCGCAACTGCTCGCTGCCAGGGAGCGGTCGATCCGCACCGGCGAAGATCTGCGTACCGAATTCCGCGTCCGGCATCGCAGCGGCGAATGGCGCTCGATGGCCTCGCATGGCGAGGCGGTGCGCGATGCGAGCGGCGCAATCATCGCGTGGTACGGCACCTGCGCCGATGTCACCAGCATCCGGCGCGCCGAGGCGGCGCATCGCGAAGTGCAGGACCGCCTGCTGGCGGCGCTCGATGCCGGCGAGATGGCCACGTGGATCTGGCAGGCCAGCGACCAGCGCTTCTACTGGGATGCGACCGGCGGCCCGTTGTGGGGACTCGATCCCGCCAACGCGGGGTCGTCCGATCTGGCAACGCTGCGCCAGTACATTCATCCCGACGATCGCGAGGCGACCCTCCGCGCTGCCGAAATGACGGCGGCGACCGGTACTTTCCACAGCGCCCTGTTTCGTGTGGCGCGCGCCGATGGCGTGGTGCAATGGCTGCAGACCCGCGGTCGCGTCGAGAAGGATGCGAATGGCCACGTCGTGCGCGTCATCGGCGCCTTCGTCGACGTGACCAAGCTCAAGACCACCGAAGAGGGGCTGCGCCAGACCAAGAAGCTGCAGGGGCGCGGCACGCTGGCGGGCGGTATTGCCCACGATTTCAACAACCTGGAGCTGGCGATCGGCGGCAATGCGCAGCTGGCGCTGGGCGACGTCGATCCGCCGCATCCGGCCTATGCCTCGCTGCAGGAGATCGCGAAGGCCGCGGCACGCGCGAGCGACCTGGTCCGGCGCATTCTGGCGTTTGCCACGCGCGAGCCGCTCGCGCCCGCGGTCACGCCGCTGCAGCCGGCGATTCTCGATGCAGTGAAGCTGCTGTCGCCGGGCATTCCGCCGACAGCGAGCATCGAAATGCATTTCGACGACGAGACGGTCGCCTGCTCGCTCGGTCAGGCGGAACTCGGCCAGGTGCTCACCAACCTCATCACGAATGCAGTCCATGCCCTCGGCGACAAGCCGGGCACCGTGCGCATCTCGGTGGATCCGCCATCGAGCGATCTGCCCGCCGAACTGAATCCCGCCGGCGCCTATGTGTGCGTGTCGATCCGCGATACCGGCGCCGGCATGAGCGCAGAAACGCGCTCGCGCATCTTCGAACCCTTCTTCACGACCAAGCCGACCGGCAAGGGCACCGGGCTCGGGCTCGCGGTCGTTCATGGCATCGTCACCGCCGGCGGCGGTGCGCTGGTCGTCGACAGCGCGCCCGGTCGCGGCTCGACGTTCCGCGTGTGGTTGCCGCGTGCGACGCAGATGGCCGCTGCCGCGGACGTCGATCCCGCGGCGCCGATCGCGCCGCGCGGCGAACACATCCTGTACGTCGACGACGACGAATCGATCAGCTACCTGATGCGACGCACGCTGGAGCGTGTGGGCTATCGCGTCACCTGCATGATCGATCCGCGCGCAGCGGTGCAGATGTTTCGCGACGGCCGCGGCCACGACGTCGATGTCGTGGTGACCGATCTCGCGATGCCGGGCATGAACGGCTTCGATCTGGTCGTCGCCCTGCGCAGCATCCATTCGGATGTGCCCGTGCTCATGACTTCGGGTTACACGCGCGACGAGGATCAGCAGCGCGCCGCGCAGCTCGGCATCGGACGCATCATTCTCAAGCCCGACACGGTCGAAGAACTCGCGCGCGAGCTGGATCGGCGCTGTGCGGAGTTGCGGGCGCTGGTCTGATCCCCTTCGCCGCGCAGCGGGGGCCGCTTGGCGTGGGGCTTCTCACTTGTGGGGCCGGCTTCAGCCGGCCTTTTTTTAGAAGTCAGGCTGAAGCCTGACCTACAGAAGACCCCCAGACTCGAAGAGCGCAACCCGCGCGACGGCATCACCGCGCATCGGCCCGCGTCCGGGATGAACCGGCGCGGCTCGCGGAAGTTGCAATGAGCCCCTTCCGCGGCGCACGCTGCCGCCATTGGGTAAGGAGCCCGCAATGCGGCGTGCATGCCTTGGCGCGATGGTGTGGTTGCCCGGATTCGCCCTGCCTGCGGCAGCGACGGACGGTATTGCACCCACGCCGGAGGAAGTGGTCACGTCGGGCATCGAAGAGGTGCTCGTCGAAGCGCCGGAGCCGCTGTATGCGGCGCCAACCCTGCGCGATCGCATCGGCCGCGTCTGGGTGCCGGTGAAGATCAACGGCAAGGGCCCGTTCCGTCTGGTGCTCGACACCGGCGCCACGAATTCGGCCATCCTGAATCCCGTCGTCGAAGCGCTCGGGCTGCCCATCAACTCGAATGAACGCAGCTGGCTGCAGGGCGTCACCGGCAACGCGATCGTTCCGCACGTCATGGCCGACAGCATGGAAGTGGGCGACCTGCTCATCAATCGCGCCAAGCTCGTCATCGTGCCGGACGTGTTCGGCGGCGCCCAGGGCGTGCTCGGCACGCAGGGCCTGACGGACAAGCGCATCTTCATCGACTTCCGGCGCGACGTGGTCGAGATCGTCTATGCGCGCGGCAAGCCGCGGCCGGTCGGCGTATCGGTGTCGAAGTTCGAACTCGGGCGCGGGCGTCTCGCGGAACTCGACCTGATGGTGGGCGGCGTGCGCACCCGGGCGATCATCGATACGGGCGCGCAGCAGACCATCGGCAATGACCGTCTGCGCGATGCGCTGCTGCTGCGCAAGCGCGAGTCGCAGGACGCGAGCGTCATCGGCGTCACGCTCGATGTGTCGTATGGACAGCGCATCCGCGTGCCGCCGGTCGTGATCGGCGACGTGCAGGTGCGCAACCTGTACATCACGTTCGGCGAGATGCCGATCTTTGCGCACTGGAAACTCACCCGCGACCCGGCGATGCTGATCGGCATGGACGTCATCGGCACGCTCGAAACCTTCGCGATCGACTATCCGCGTCGCGAACTGTATCTGCGCCCCCGTCGCTGACATTTCCGACTTACTCTTCCGCGACGCAATCGCACGATCGAGGAAACCAGGAATGGCAGAAGCAGACAGCGCGCCGTCGCCCCGCAGCGGGGGCGCCTTCGAGCCGCTGCGCGAACGCACATTCCGCGCCATCTGGTCGGCCAGTCTGCTGTCCAACTTCGGTCAACTCATCCAGGGCGTCGGCGCGGCCTGGGAGATGACGCGTCTCACGACCTCGCCCGGCATGGTGGCGCTGGTGCAGACGGCGCTGATGCTGCCGTTGATGCTCGTGTCGGTGCCGGCCGGCGCCTTCGCCGACATGTTCGACAAGCGCCGGATCGCGCTGGCCGGACTCGTCCTCGCCACGCTGTGCGCCTCCGCGCTCACCACCCTCGCCTGGCTGGGGCTCACCACGCCCTGGGTGTTGCTGTGTTCCACGTCGCTGATCGGCGCGGGCGTGGCGCTCTACGGCCCTGCGTGGCAAGCATCGATCCGCGAACAGGTGAAGCCGGCGCAGCTGCCGGCTGCCGTGGCGCTGGGATCGGTCAGCTACAACATCGCCCGCAGCTTCGGTCCGGCGATCGGCGGCATCATCGTGCTGGCGTTCGGTGCGACGGCGGCATTCGGCGTCAATGCGCTGTTCTATCTGCCGCTGATCGCGGCGTTCTATTTCTGGCGGCGCGAACACGTGCCGGCGCGCCTGCCGCCGGAGCGGATCGATCGCGGCATCATTTCGGGCGCGCGGTTCGTCTTTCATTCGCCGCCCATCCGCATCGTCATCATCCGCGCGCTGCTTTTCGGTCTGGCGAGCGCTTCGCTGTCGGCGCTCACGCCGCTGGTCGCCAAGCATCTGCTGGCGGGCAATGCGAGCACCTACGGCCTGCTGCTGGGCGCCAATGGCGTCGGCGCGGTGGCCGGCGCGCTGCTGGTCGGTCAGGCCCGCGAGCGGATGAAGGCCGAACACGCCGCGCGCCTGTGCGCCGTCGTGGGCGGCATCGTCGTACTGCTGATCGGCCTGAGTCATCACGTCCTGATCACTGCGTTGCTGATGGTGATTGCCGGTGCAGCGTTCATGCTCAACATCGCCCTGCTGAACGTGGCCGTGCAGCTGTCGGCGCCGCGCTGGGTGACGGCGCGCGCCGTCGCATGGTTTCAGTCGGCGCTCACGGGCGGCATCGCGCTGGGCGCGTGGGGCTGGGGACAGGCGACCGCCGATTGGGGACTCAGCATTGCGCTGATCGCGTCCGGCATCGCACTGCTGCTGACGCCGCTCGCCGGCCTGTGGCTGCCGATGCCGCGCGTCAATGTCGACGATGTCGAAACGATCGATCTCGCCGGCGAACCCGAAGTCGCGCTCGCGCTGACCGTGCGCAGCGGTCCGATCGTCATCGAAGTCGACTACCGGGTCGATCCCGAGGTCGCGCGCCAGTTCTACGAGATCATGATGAAGGTCCAGACCACGCGACTGCGCAACGGCGCCTTCGACTGGTCCCTGTCGCGCGACATCGCCGACCCGGCGCTCTGGACGGAGCGTTATCACTGCCCGACCTGGGGCGACTACCTGCGGCTGCGCACCCGCTTCACGCAGGGGGACATCGAACTGCAGACGGCCGCGGACGCATTCCATCTCGGCGGTGCGGGATCGCGCGTGCGCCGACGCCTCGAACGGCCGCTCGGTTCGGTGCGCTGGCGCGCGGAGACGCCGGATCCCGGCAAGGACTCGATCGGCATCCTGCCGCCGTGATAGTGCTTCGCCGGTCGCGGGAGTAGGCTAGGAGAAAAATAAGGAGGTTCCCATGCCGATCACGATGAAGGTCGAAGCGCCCGCGGGCGGCGACTCCCGGTACACCCTCCGCCTGGTGGAGCGCGATGGCCAGACCGATGCGGCGATCGAAGCCCTCCTGCTCGGGATCCATGAACGCGTCAATCCCGCCGTCGGTCACGATCCGGCCGGCGCGGTGTTCGCCGCGTTGTTCAAGGACGGTCCCGTCCTCTTCAATGTGGCCACGGTCGATGAACGCACGCAGCGCACGGGCGAGCGCCTGGCCGGCCTGAAAGTGTCGGCGGATCGGTTGCCCGCGACGCTGGCCGTTCTGAAAGAACTCGGCTTCGCGATCCAGCAGTAGATCGTGACGATCCGCCGCGGAGCGTCGCATGTCGGATAGGGCCTGGCTCGCGCTGCATCTGGGTCTCGCGCTGATCGGTACCGTCGAATGGTTCTCGGCCAGCGTGGCCCGCGCCATGGCGAAGTTGCAGCAATCGCTGCTCGACATCGTGGCGGGCGCCCGCGGCGACGAGATTGCAGCGCGCATTGCCGCAGCGGTCGGCGGACAGATCGGTTCCCGGGTCGGTACATCGCTGGTCGTCGCCATCCTGCTGGCGGTCGCCACGTACAGCGGCGTGGAAATCCTGCGTCCGAAGACCGTGATGGGCTGGTCCGATGCCGCCGGCGAATGCTTCGTCTGTGCGGCGGTCTGCCTGGCGTTCGGTATTGCAGCCGCGCGCTGGATCGTCGCGATGGTGCCGAATCCCGCCGGGACGCTCTTCACCAATGTGCTGGGCTTTCTCATCCAGGGCGGCCTCGGCATGGGACTGGTGCTGGCCGTCGCCGCCATCGCGGGGGTTCTGTCTTTCGAACCGCTGGGCTTCGCGCGCTGGCTGATTGCGATCGTGCTGCTGCTGAGCGTCGCCGCCTGGCCATTCGCGTTCTTCGCCAGATCGCTGTTCGATCTGGCGCCCAAACCCGTCGACACGCGGTTCTGGGCCGAACTGCAGCGATGGAGCGGTCGTGTCCTGCTGATGGCCGGTCTGCCGGGTGTGGGCCTGCTGGTCTATGGCCTGCTGACCGAAACGTCGGTGAGCTGGGTCGATCAGGTCATGCTCGCCGGCGTGCTGTTGCCGCTGTTCGCCGCGGTGCTGATGCTGCTCGGCGCCGCGCTGGCATTGCTGCTGGGGACGCTGTTCGTCACCAGCGCGCAATCGGCACAGCATGTGTTGCGCGTGCTGGTGCAGAAGAAAGTCAATCTCGGCTACACGCTGCTGGGTATCGAGCTGTTCTTCAAGGAAGTGCTTACCCTTCTCTGATCGCGATGATTCAGACCCGGCAGCGAATGGCTTCGCAGACGGCGTGTGTCGTCGCGCTCATCCCGGGCGTCAGCGGCGCACGCTGTACACGAAGCTCGCCTTCGGCGAACGCAGCCAGCGTTCGGCGATCACGCCCTTGAGGCCGGCGAACTCGTCCTTCGCATCGACGAAGTCCGCTTTCAGTTTTTCCGCGCTGGCCTTGTCGCCGCTGGCCTTGATCTTCAGCACGGTGGTTTCGAATGATTCGATCGCTGCCGGCAGCGCATCGAAACTGATTTCCATGCAGCCCTGGTCGGTGCCGTTCGCCGCCGGTTCCGTCGGCTTCCACGTGAGTGCGCCGGTCTTCATGAACGCGCCCACCTGCATCGCCGCGAGCTGGCTGTAATTGCGCGGCGTGCCGTCGGCCGTGTACATGCCGCGCGAGATATGGCCGAACGCCCAGGCGATGTTGCGCACCTGGATGCTGCGCACTTCTTCCGGCGTGAAGACGCCCTTGGCGGCGAGCCAGTCGGTCAGATACAGCGAGGAGGTCTGCGCCTTGAGCTCTTCGAGCGTCGAGGCCATCGTGCCGCCGAACAGCGCATCGTCCTCCTTGCCGTTCACCTTGTACTCGTGCGACGGCCCGAGGTTGTGCGCGGCCTCGTGCAGCAGCGAGCCGATGATCTGCTCGCGCGAGGAAGTGCTGGCGACGGCATTGGTGTTCCTGCAGAACACGGATGCCATCAGCTTCGCCTGCGTCGCCTGGCTGTCGGCATCGGTATAGAGATTGGTCATCGCCACCGTGCGGCCGCCTTTCTCGGCCGTCGGGCCCCAGTTCGGCAGCGACTGGCCGACGGTCGCGCCCGAGGGTGCGCGCTGATCGCCCGCATTGATCACGACATCGATGAAATCCGGAATCTTGAACTGCACGTCGCGCGCCTTGTATGGCTTGCCGGCCATGGCTGCGAGCGCGCCTTCCATCTCGCCCTTCATCGGATCGAGTTTGCGCTGCCATTCGACGGATTCCGGGTTGATGCGCGCGAGCTGCAACGCGAAGCCGGCCTTCCACGCGCATGGATCGTAGTAGACCTCATCGGGCGCGATGCGCACGAACCACTTGCTGTTCTGTGCGCCCATCGCCACCCACGCGGCGTTCGCCGGTTCCCAGTCGTTGCTGCGGAAGGAGGCGGCCGCCGCGGTCAGGTAGGTTTTCAGCGCCGCTTCGTCGTCGCCGAGTCCAGTGATCGCCGCTTCCAGTTCGGTCGCGATGGCTTCCATCTCCTGGCGATAGGCTTCGTTGTACGGCACCGCGCGATAGCTGCCGGGCTTGTCGCCTGCGACCACGATGCTGAAGTGATCCATGAGCTGCTTCGCATTCGGCTGCTTTTCGAGCGCGGCGCAAAAGCCGGAATCGCTCTGGAGTTCCGCCGGATACAGCCCGACGACGCGTGGCGGCTTCGGTGCGATGGCGCTGCAGGCCGGATCGCTTTCGGTCTTCGGCGCTTCGCAGAACGGCGACTGGTTGCGATGGAACACGGCGCGACTGGCCGGATCGTTTTCGGGAATCTGCCCCGCCATGCCGAACACACCGTTCTGGCGTGCATAGAGGCGCTCCACCAGCGTGCCCACCGTCAGCATGTGATTCAGGAAATTCTTCTCGCCGTCCGACGCCTGCGAGAAATCATTCGCGACCAATGTCGGCTGGCCCTGTGCCAATTCCTCGCCGATCAGTTTGAGCCGGTGCTGTTCGCTGGCATCGGCAGGCACCGGATCGGCCTGCTGCATCCGTTCGTAGGCCGCGCTGAATTCTTCGGTGAACCGCCCGGAGTCGTCGACCCAGGTCGACCATTCGTCGCGCGGAAAGCCGGTCAGCACCGCGAGTTCATTCGGATCGAGCGCGCCATTGGCATTCGCGTCCTCGCGCCAGAACAGCGGCAGGAAAAGTTCGGCCGCGCGACGATTGAAAGCGATGCGCTCGATCGCCGCGTACCGGGTCGCCGCCGGTTGTGTACCGGACACGCCCGTGTCGTGGCGATTGCAGCCGACGAGCGCGGCCGAGCACAGGGATGCGTATACAAGACTCGTACAAACATGACGCGACATGGCCGGCTCCGGGAAAACGACGCCGCAAGTTCTACTGCGAGAAGAGGGGAGCGGCAAGCGCCGTCTTCCTGCTGTGGGGCCGGCTTCAGCCGGCCTCCTTGCAGCGGTTGCTATCCCGTCGGCGCTCGCGGCCCACATGCCACCTCATGGACGCGGCGAATTCGCGCAGACACTGAACCGCGGCCCCGGCGTACGCGTTGCATGGGCGGCAGCGGAATGGGTCCATGCTAGCCTTGGCCGGGGTTTGGCATCAGATGTTGGGCGCACAGTGATCCCGTTCGACAGGTTGAAGAAACGCGGCGCGATACCTTACGAAGACTGTCCTGCGAATACGGCCGCGTCGCCGATGCGGCTCGGCATGATCGTCCTGGTCGTCGGCGTCGCCTATACCCTGCTCATCAGCTGGCTCGATCCCGCGCTGCCCTGGCCGGCGACGTTCGACAGCGCGGAACCCTGGCGGCTGGCGCTGCTGAACGTCATTCCCGTGCTGATGCTCACGGCAATTCTCGTCGTGATCACCCGCCGGGTCGTGCTGTCGACCTGGCTCACGCTGCTCGGGCTCGCGCTGCTCTACACGGTCAATCATCTGAAAGTGCGCGAGCTGGCGACGCCGCTGCTGCCGGACGATTTTCATTTCCTGCGCGCACTGGGCGTGAGCTATTCGTTCTTTGCCAACTATCTGGCCGGTGCGCGCATGCAGCTGGCCGTGGCAGCACTGGTTTGCGCAGTGACGCTGCTGCTCTCGCGCGAACCGGTCATTGCATCGCTGCGCGGTTCGCGGCGCGCGCTGGCGGGCGTGGTTGCCGTCGTGCTCGCGGTGACCCTGATCCAGGGGCGCATGCCGTGGACCCGGATCTACGATCCGGGAAAGTTGCAGTTCGAGCCGTGGGCGCCGACCGACAGTGCCGCGCGCACCGGGATCATCACCAACATGCTGCTGTTCTACTGGGAGCTGCGCGGTCAGATGCCGGCAGAACCGGATCTCTCCGAAGCCGTGCGCCTGGTACGCGACGCGGGTCTCACGCCGCCGGAGGCGTCGTCGCCGCCGCTCGCGAGCGACGAACTGCCCGACATCATCATCGTGCAGAGCGAGTCCCTGCTCGATCCCGCGCGTTTGCAGACCGCGTCCGGCCCGGTGCTCACGCATCTGCACGACGTCACGACGCGCGGCTGGTCCGGCGATCTGTACGTGCCGACGTTCGGCGGCGGCACGATACGCACCGAGTTCGAAGTGCTGACGGGCCTGCCGCTCGCCGCCTTTCCGCAGGTGCGCTATCCGTACCTGCAGCTCACGCGCCGCGAGTTTCCCGGCATCGTCCGCGTGCTCGGCCAGCATGGCTATCGCACGCTCGCGATCCATCCGAATGGCGGCGCCTTCTGGAATCGCAACCAGGCCTTCCGTTCGCTGGGCTTCGATCGTTTCCTCGACAGCAGTGAATTTCCGGACGCGCCGCGCTATGGCTGGTACGTCAGCGATGCGGCGCTCACCGACCGGATCATGGCCGAACTGTCGGATGACGGTGCGCCGCAGCTCATCATGGCGATCAGCATCCAGAATCACGGCCCCTATGCACCGCATGGCGAATTGCAGGCGGATGCCGAAGCGACCGCGGAAGCATCGCTGAGCGCCGAGGCGCAGCAGATGTACGGCACCTACGTCTCGCTGCTGCGCGCAACGGACGAGCAGGTCGGCCGGCTGGTTGCTTTCGTCGAGTCGCGGCAGCGACGCACGCTGCTGCTGTTCTACAGCGATCATCTGCCGCCGCTCAATGCCGTGTACGACTCGCTCGCTTTCCAGGACGGACGCGCAGCGCGCGAACAGCCCGTGCCGTGGGTGCTGTTCGACAATCGCGCGCACGAATCGTCGTCGCGCAACATCACCGCCTGGTCGCTGCCCGGCCTGCTGCTGTCGCGCGCCGGCATTCCGCACGATCGTTACTTCCAGGCCCTGGAACAGTTGGCGGGTACCGACGAGGCAACCCATGCGGTCAGCGATCGCGTGCGTGCCCTTGCGCTGTTGCGTTACTGGGGCCGGCTCGACGAAGCACTGGATGAAGCGGGCGATGCGGTGCCGGTCGATTGAGTCGGGTCGTCCCTGTCGGCGGGTTGATGACGCAAAACCGCTGAGACGCCGCGACGCGGCCCGATGCCCTCACACGCGCAACGAAATCAGCGCGCGCTTCGCAAAGAATCAGGGCGATGCCTGCGTCGCGGTGAATGCTTGCGACCCGGCGAGATGAAGTTCTACCCCCACGTCACATCGAAGGTCGATCCGATCATCGCAGCCGGCGATCGTTGCTAGCTTCGTCGTCGCGGCCCGCATTTCCAGCCGCGTCGTAACGGAGCTTCTGCATGAGAGTGTCGGCATGGTTGCTCGGCCTGGTCGTCCTGACCGGCGCCGGCGGAGCGGGTGCGCAGGATCAGTTTGACGGCATGGGTTTCTACTTCGGCAATCCGACGCCGGAGGCGGTGCCGGTGTACGACTCGTTCGTTGCGAAAGTGAAGCAGCTGCCCAACTCGACGACCCTGTTCGTCGACTTCCGCCAGCCGATCTGGCTCGCGACGGCGACCGCGCATCAATGGAGCACCAGCGCACGCTGGTCGGCCAAGAATCTGGCGCTGCTCACGACCGCGGCCCATATGGATCGACGCGATGCACAGGGCCGCCCGGCCATCACGCCCATCCTCAGTGTGGGTCTCACGGACGAGCCGACCGCGTTCCAGCTCGATCTGCCGGCGGACGATCCGCAGCGCGGCAAGTACAGCGAGGCCGCGGCCGTGCGCATGATGAAGGACATTGCGAACGGCAAGTACGACGGCGGCACGTATCGCGTATGGCCCGCGATCCTCGATGCGTATCGCGACAACGGCTTCCACAAGGTCTATCTGCGCATCGGCTGGGAACAGAACGGCGACTGGTATGGCTGGCGGGCGCGCAGCACGGCGAGTCGCGATGCGTACGTCGCGGCGTGGAAACACGTTGCGAACCTCGCACACAACTACGCGGCCGCCAACGGCATGACGATCCAGACCGTGTGGAGTCCGTCTGCATCGTTCGCGAACTTCGGACTGAGCGAAGAAAGCACGTATCCCGGCGATGCCTATGTCGACATCATCGCGCCCACGGCCTACAGCAGCATCTGGAATGCCACGCGCAATGCCGATCGCACGGCCTGGTACGACTGGACCACGAAACAGAACGTCACGCTGGAACAGTGGTATGCCAATGCGGCCAATCGCAAACACAGCTGGGATTATCCCGCGTCCGATTACTGGAATCCGACGCGTGGCTGGGGCATGTCCTCGGCCATCGCATTCGCGATGTCGAGGAACAAGCCCTTCGGTCTTTCCGAGACCGGCACCGGCAATGCAGGCATGGTCACGCAGGGCGGCGGCCCCGCGGATGAGGGCGACTATCCGCTGTATCTCGCGGAGCGTCTTGCCGGCGCCGCGTCACAGGGATTGAAGGTGGAGTTCGTCGATGTCTGGGCGGTGGCCACCGGCAGCGACGGCAGGAATTTTCTCGGCGGCGCGCGACCGAAGGAGGCGCAGGCCTGGAAGGAGTTTGGCCCGATCATGGCCGCGGCGGCAGCGAAGAAGAACATTGCGTTGAAAAAAACCATTACGGCCAGTTCGACCTATAACTCGACACTGGCCGTCACGAACATCAACGACGGCAAGACCGCGACGCGCTGGAGCAGCAAGGACAGCACGCCGACGCAGTGGGTGCGCGTGGATCTCGGGCAGCGCTACACGTTGTCGCGGATACGGCTGACCTGGGATGCCGGCTACGCGTCGAGCTACAGGATCCAGATCTCCGACAACGGCAGTACCTGGTCGGATATCTACGCCACCACGACCGGCAACGGCGGCACGGATGATCTGGTCGGACTGACCGGATTGGCGCGTCATGTGCGTATCCTGTGTACCGCGCGTCAGGGCAGCTGGACGTATTCGTTGCGTGAGATGGAAATCTATCCGTAGGGTTCAGAGCTGGTCCGCCACCGTGGCATCCGCCGCTTCGCGCCACTGCCCGTCCCAGTCCTCCGCCGCAAACCGGTTCGTCGACGGAAAGCCCGGCGGCCGCTGGCGCTCGAAGCGGCTGTCGTATTCGATGCGCATGGCGTAGCGCGGCTCGCTCGCCGACACGCTGCCGGCCGTGAGACTGCCGAGGATTCGCAGCGTCGCCGGCCGGCCGAGGTCGATGTCGCGCACCACGAAGCGTCGTCCGGCGAACAGCGCGCCGTGGATTTCGATGTCGCCCGGGCCGGTGACGTGCGGCGCGGCGACTTCGATGTAGCGGTCGCTGACGAGGCCGAGATAGTCGGTCGAGTCCGGCGTCCGGCGCGGATCGTGTGCGTACGTCAGGTTGCTTTCGATGACGATTCCCTGCGGCGAATACACCAGCACGCGGCCCGACACCACGCCCTGCACGTACAGTCGCGCGCCGTGCACGGCGATGAAGTACACCGGCTGCAGCGTCGGTTGGTTCACGTAGCCCGGCGCGTCGGTGTTGCGATCGCGCCAGGAATAACTGCCGTCGGCAAAGAAGCGGATGCGCGTGTCGTTGCCGAGTTCGTGGATCCGCGGCTTTTCGTCGGGCGGTGCCCAGTCGAAGGGCTGCAGTTGTTCCGGCAGTTCGATACGGCCGGCGCGCGTTTCGATGCCGCCGCGAAAAATGTCCGACTCGCGGCGGCGGCCGCTGGCCTCGGTGCTGAAGCTGCTCGCCGCCGTCGTCACCTTGCCGAGGAAGACGGGCACGGTACGGCGGTCGTATTGCAGATTGAACCGCGAGTTCACGTGGAAGCGGCCGATGATTTCATCGTCGTGCAGCTGCACCATCGGGTCCCAGCGATCGATCATCTGGGTGTAGTGCGAGAAGGCGAGGCGCTTGAGCCGGATCTGCGTCTTGAATTGCCGGCCGCCGCTCTCGGCGCTGACGTCGGCGATGACGTGATCGAAGTCGATGCCGCTGCTCGCGGGTTGCAGCGCCAGCGCGGCGTGATACAGCCTGCCTTCCTGTTCCCAGCTGATCTGCGCCGCCGGTGCGTGGGTCAGTTGTTCGGCCAGGCGTGCCAGGTTCTTGATGAGCGCGGCTTTCTCCGCCTCCGCGGAGAGGAAGGTCGCAGGCGTTGCGATGGCGATCGCCGTGGATTCGTCCTCCGTCGATGTGTCCGACTCGACCGGCGCTGCGGCGCTGAGTGCGGAGGAATCGAGCGTTTCGGCAGGGACTTCGACCGCCGCGGGCGGCTGACTCCCGGTTGCCGGCAGCGGCTCGACCGGCTGGAGCTCGGGCGTGTCGGGCATTCGAGGCGGCGTGTCGCTGCCGTCCTGCCGTTTCGCCTGTGGAGATTCGAGCAGCAGCAGCTGAGTGAGGGATGTCTCGCCTTCGTGGAGCCCGTCGAAGCGGCCGCTGGTCGACAGCAGCACCAGAAAAAGACCGAGATGGAGGAGGGCGGTCACTGCTCCCGCCAGGATCCGTCGAGAATTTTGCGGCCCGAATCGCATGGATTGCGTCATCGGAGATCCCCACACTCGCCGGCCAAGCGTAATCCCGGCGAGGCCGGAACGGTACTGGTTTGTGCCGCCGGTCGAGCACGAACAGCCGATGCACGGCGGCGGCGCCGCGACCCACTTGTGCCCGCCGGCCGGCGGGGGAGAATGGGGACATTCGTCTGCATAGTCCGGAGACCGCCATGATGGATCGTCTGCGACGCACGGCCGTCCTGTTGACTTGTTTCCTCATGAGTGGCGGCGTACTGGGCGCCGAAGAGCCGCCGGCCGGGAAACCGGCGGTGACCGGCGGCGAGTCCGCCCCGGTAGAAGCGGTCTACAAACTGCATCAGGTGGGCTTTCACTATCGCAGCGATGTCGCGGTCTACGCCTGCGATGCGCTGAAGGGCCGTGTGGCGGGCATCCTGCGCGCCATGGGCGCGCGCGATGACGTCGAGGTGCGGGTCGACAACTGCTTTGCGTCCATGATGTCTGCGGAGCCGGTGGCGAATCCCTTTCCGCCCGACCCGACCGATCCGTGGCGCAACCGGCGTTCCAGCACGCTGACGGGTCAGACGGAGAACCGCGGGCAGATGGTCGGCGTGCGTGTCAACGTGATGTGGCCGACGGAAGTCACGCCGCAGATCCTCGCCGAGATGAAGAAGGATGCGTCACGGCGCGATCTCATCTCGCGCGTGACCGGCAATCCGGCCGCGAGGCTCAACGATCCCGTCGTGTTTCCGGCGGCGCGGCAGCAGTTCACGCTGTCGCGCAAGACCATCGGCATCGAAGCCATCGAGTGCGAACTGCTCGAGCAGATGTCGACGGGCCTGTTCCGAAAACTGGGCGTGCGCGTCATCAGCCGCAGCGTAATGTGCGACCGCGACGGCCGTTCGCACCTTCCGCCGCAGATGACGGTCGAGACGCTGGTGCCGCTGGCGATCGGGGCCACGCAATTGCCGTCGATGGAAGATGCAGGGGATGCCGATCCGGCGGCAGCGGAGACGCCGTCATCGCCCTGACGCTCCCCCCTGCCTGAAAACAGTCAGGCTGAAGCCTGACCCACAGGAAGAATCAGAGGTGAAGATGGCGGCGAAGTCCGACGAAGCAGTCACGAGCGACCTCCGGCAGCTGACCGTACGTGCGCTCGCCCGCAATGCATCGCTGCCGGCAATCGAGTACGACCGTCGCTGGTTTCCCTGGGGCGAGCTGCGTCGCGTCGCCGAACAGGTGAATCGCCTGCTGGACGCGAGCGGCGTCGCCGGCCGCACGCCCATCGCCTTCGTACCGCGCAATCGTCCCTCGGCGATTGCCGCCCTGCTTGGTCTCGTCGCCGCCGGCCGTTCCATCCGCATGCTCTATGCATTCCAGTCGGCAACCGCACTGGCTCGCGATGTGGCGCGCATCCGGCCGGCCGTGCTGATCGGCGCAGTCGAGGATTTCTCCGACGAACTGCGGGTCGCGTTGCGCGCGCAAGGCAGCGCGGCCATCGCCTTGCAGGAAATGGCGGCGACGGCGGTCGCAGGTTTCGAGCGCACGGCGCGGCCGGACGATCCGCAGGCGCCGCTGCAGTCCCAGATCGAAATCCTCACCAGCGGCACGACCGGCCCGCCGAAGCAGTTCGCCGTCAGCTACGACCTGGTCGCGCAGCACCTGGTCGGCCGCACCGTGATGCAGTCCGGCGCCGATGCCGATCTGTCGCAGACGCCGCCCACGCTGTTCTTCATGCCGCTCGGCAACATCTCGGGCATCTATTCCACGCTGCCGACGTTGCTGAAGGGGCAACGCGCCGTGCTGATCGAACGGTTCAATGTGCCGGCCTGGCACGATCACGTGTTGCGCTTCCGCCCGGCGGTGAGCGGCCTGCCGCCTGCGGGCGTGCAGATGGTGCTGGATGCGGACATTCCGCGCGAAGACCTGTCGAGCATCCGGGTCATCGGCACCGGTGCCGCGCCGCTCGATCCGACCGTGCATCGCGCGTTCGAGGAGCGTTACGGCATTCCCATCCTGCTGTCGTACGGCGCGACCGAGTTCGGCGGCCCGGTCACGGCGATGACGGCGGATCTGCATGCGCAGTGGGGCGCGCAGAAACTCGGCAGCGTCGGGCGTCCCTTGCCCGGCGCGCAGTTGCGCGTGAAAGACCCCGACACCGATGAAGTGCTGCCGCTGGGCAGGGAAGGGATTCTCGAAGTGATCTCGCCGCGCATCGGGCCGCACTGGATCCGCACCGCCGACATCGCGCTGATCGACGAGGACGGATTCATGTTCCATCGCGGCCGCGCCGACGGCGCCATCATGCGCGGCGGTTTCAAGCTGCTGCCCGAAACCATCGAGCGCGCCCTGCTGCTGCACGACGCCATTGCCGCAGCCGCCGTCGTCGGCATCGACGATCGACGGCTCGGACAGGTGCCGGCGACCGTGATCGAGTGCAGGCCCGGCGTCGTTCCGCCCGCCATTGCCGAACTCGAAGCCCACCTGCGCGATCAGGTGCTGGCGACGCACATTCCTGTGCACTGGCGCTTCGTCGACGCGCTGCCCAGGACGCCTTCGTTCAAGATCGATCGCCCGGCGCTGCGCGCGCTGTTCGAGACGTGAACATCAGGCCGCCTGCGACGCTCCCATCAGTTCATTCTTGCGCGCCGCCATCTGTTCGCCCAGTTCCACCAGGTCGAGGCTCGAACCGCGGGCTTCGGCGAACATGCCGCCGCGCTGTTCCTCTTCCTTCACGTGATGTTTGATCATTTCGGAAAGAACGCTGATCTTGGCGTCGAAGTAGTCATCTGACGGACTCGACTGCTCGATCTCGGCGATGAGCTTCCTGGCGCCGTCGTGCTCGACGATGGCTTCGTGGTGCAGATCCTTGTCTTCGGTTGCCTCGTAGAACGCGGGATAGAAGATTTCCTCCTCGATCCGGGTATGCACGCGCAATGCCTGGCAGATGTTGTTCACCAGCATCTGCTTGCGATCGGCGCTGCGCGCCTTCTCGAATTGCCCGAACCATTCCTCGACCTGACGATGGTCGGCCTTGAGCAGCGCAATCGCATCTTTCGGCGTCGCTGCGCCGCGGCGGCTGCTGCTTCTGGATTTTTTCGCGGTACGGATAGCCATGTGAACTCCTGCGATGAATGAAACAGAACACGACCGCTACTAAAGCCACTGTCTCCGCGACGGGTTCCTTGCGGGGCATCGCAGAGCGATGCGCGGACGTCGCTCGACGGGTCCTGCGCGATCTGCACGCGCGAGGTCACACGGCGGTCATATGCAGTTGCTGCAATGCGCGTCGATCGACGTTGCGGTGAGGGTGCGGCGAAAGCGGATTGCAGTGCGCCCGCGCTTGGCTTACTCCTGTCGCCGATCCGGAACTCGCTCGTGTCGCCGTGCATTGGAGCCGGCTCGGCGGTGGTGTTCCTGTGCTGCGAGTGACCCAAGGCGGGGCCAACGATGAAACCCGATACCTCCTCGATCGCATCGGCACGCAATGCTTCTTTCCGGCGTCCCAGGCCGTGGGCCCTGGTGCTGGCCGGCGGCGAGGGCACGAGACTGCGTCAGCTCACTACCGACGCCTCCGGTACCGCGGTGCCGAAGCAGTATTGTTCGCTGACCGGCGGCAATACATTGCTCGATGCAGCGCTTTCGCGTGCGCGCCAGATCGCCGGCGCAAGTCGTACCTGCAGCGTCGTCTCCGAGACGCATCGTCGCTGGTGGCAGCCGGTCCTCGGCGCCGAAGTGCCGCAGAACGTCATCGTTCAGCCGCGCGGCCGCGGTACGGGCATCGGCATTCTCTTTTCTGCGCTGCACATCGCCGCGCGCGATCCCGATGCATTGCTGGTGGTGCTGCCGGCCGATCACTACGTCGCATCGGAAGATGTGCTGCGCGATTCGATGCTGGGCGCACTGGGCCGGCTGGCTGCGGGCCCCGACGAACCGATCCTGCTGGGCCTCGAGCCTTCCAGCCCCGACAGCGAACTCGGCTACGTCGTGCCGGGCACCGCTGCGGACGAGACCGGAATGCAGCGCGTCGGCCGCTTCGTCGAAAAGCCCGACGCCCTGATTGCACAGGACATCATGAATCGCGGTGCGCTCTGGAACCTGTTCATCCTGGCCGCATCGGTCCGCTCGCTGGTCAGGCTCTTCATGCAGCGCTTTGCCGTTACGGCCCTGGAAATGCAGGCGATCGTGAGCGCTGCGCTGCACGCCCAGCCGGCACATTCGGCATGGGCTGCGATCGTCGAGATGTACGAGCGGCTGCCGCAGATCGATTTTTCTCGGGACATCCTGCAGCAGCAGCCGCAGGCCTTGCGCGTGATGCGCGTGCCGGAGTGCGGCTGGAGCGATCTGGGAACGCCGGCGCGGGTGGCTGCGACGCTGCAGCGGTTGCCGCCGGTTGCGGAAACGCGGCAAAGCGATGCCGTGATCAACCTGGCATTGCAGCACGCGAAGTTCGAAGGACACGCCGCAGCGCGGGCGCAGTTGATGTAGGACGCAGGTTCGTCAGGGCGCGTGGTCGAAGAGGCTCGTAACTCCAAGCCATAGCCTCTCGTCTGATCCCCTCCTCCGCGTAGCGGGGGAGGGTTAGGGTGGGGGCCTCAACGCAAACTGCGCTGCCCGGTTTGACACCCCCGTTACCTGTCCTTCTCCCCTCGCTGGGGGATCTCCGGCTCGCTTCGCGCGCCTCCTCCCCGCTGCGCGGAGGAAGGGACGCACTATTCGATCTCACCTCAAGCGTTCAGTGCCTGCTCCTTACTGCGCCGCCAGGAAAACAGACGGGACCAATTTATTTCCGCCTCTGTAACGCGGTGCATCGACGCAAACTGACTCGGACGAAACGCACCACAGCCCAACTCCCTGCAACATCATTGAGTGCCATCGAAACCGCCAGACATATTGCTCAAGCCACCTTGGTGGCCAGCTTCAGTCCCAACGCCTTCACGACCTTGAGCACGGTAGCCAGGCTCGGGTTGCCCTCTGCGGACAGCGCCTTGTACAACCCCTCGCGCGAAATGCCTGTGTCCCTGGCGAGTTGTGCCATACCGCGCGCACGTGCAATGTCCCGCAACGCAGCCGCGATGTATGCGGCATCGTCATCTGCCTCCTCGATGCAGGCATCCAGGTACGCTGCCATGTCCTCATCGCTATCGAGGTAGTCGGCAACGTCGTAACGCGAGAACTTCTGTTTCTTCCGCGCCATTGCTTCAATCGCTCCAGTCTGCTGCGATCTCGATCGCCCGCTTGATATCCGCATCCTGCGTTCGCTGTAAACCACGGTTTACGAACAGGCTGGCGGCTGGAGTCCTTCAGTTGTGGCGATTTTCTGGGCGATTCAGCGAGAAAATCGGGAAGAACTACTACATTGAATCGATCGGCAGACGGGAAGCTGATCCCAAGTCCTGCCATCCAGCAGAGGCTCGACTGGATCTGCACCATGATGCGGTGAACCGGGCAGGAATACGTGGTCGACGTTGGGTAGCGTCCCGCGATAGTGCTCCACGCGGCCCGGTTTGAGCGGCGCCGGCCGGGCGTCGGGATAGACATCGATCAGCTTCACGATCCAGTCGCAGGACGTCGGAACTTTCGGGCGAACCGCTTTGCCGCGCACTGCGGACCATTGCAAAGCGCTGCTGAGCGTCGTCTCGACTCAGTTGGTCACTTGCAACATGTACGTCGCCACGGCGATGCGCGTCTCGGGATCGAGATAATCCTGCGGCGGCATTTCTGGATAGTCATCGCGCTTCCTGGTGGGCGTGGCGATGTAGTCGGCGAGACCCTGCGGGTTGTCCATGTACAGCGCCTGGATTACCTGCACAGGCGGGCCGATCATGCGGCCGTTGTAGGTATGACAGCCGGTGCAGATGCCGAGGTAGACGACCTTGCCGCGTTCGCCCGGTTTGATCTCGCGCGGCGGCACCGGCGGCAGCAGGTAATTCACGGTGGCCGCGGTGTTGGTGAAGTCGCACTCGGCGAAGTCGCTCACGCCTGCGGTCACGTACTGATGGCGATTGATGATGCAGCTTCCCGGGCTCGGGCCGACCCGCACGATATCGAGGTTCCTGGCGCCGACCTTGCCGTCGGCGAGCAGCAGCGCCTTGGCCTCGGTGATCGTGTCGTAGCCGTTCCTCAGCATCACGTTGTCGAGGATCTTCACCCGATCCGAGTTCGGATCCGATTCGGGATCGGCCGTGATGTTCGAGGCATGGGCGTGATCCGTGATGATGATGCCGGACACTTTGTTGTCGGAGATGATGTTGCCTTCGATGACGACATCGTCGGCCGCCATCACCAGGATGCCGGTGCCGGCGGGAATACCGGAAACGGTCGAACCCGGCGCGCCGAAGTTCGGATGGTTGTTGCCGACCACGAAGTTGTTGCGGAAGATCACGTCGACCGTGTCCTTGATCGGCAGCCCCGGCGTGACGAACGCGAGCAGGCCGCCCGAGTTGTTGTGCACGTAGTTGTTCTCGACGATGGCGTGGCGGCTGTTCTCGATCTCGATGCCGGCGACGCTGTCGAATACCTCGTTGTGCGCGACCAGGATGTTGTCGCTCATGCCGATGTAGATCGCCGCATCGGCGATGCCCGAAACGACGTTGTGCTCGACGATGCCGTTCTGTCCGAGTTGCGGAAAGACGCCGTAGACGCCGGACTCCGCGATCACGTTGTTGCGGATCTCGAAGTTGTTGCCGGCCTGTCCCATGATCCCGTTGCCCTTGTAATTGCGGATCTCGAGGTTCTCGGCGACGAAGTTGTTGCCCGAGTAGAGGATGGCGTCGTTGAGCTTCTTCTCGCCGTCGAGCACTGCGCGGCGACCCTCTTCGATGACGCCGATGATGCGGATGTCGTCTTTGTCGACGTACACGGTCTCGTGATACGTGCCCGGCATGACGTGGACGATCGTTCCCGGCGCCGCCGCCTTGATCGCCGCCTGGATCGACTCGCCGTCCTTCACGACCACGACGTTCGTCGGCGCCGGGCCTGCGACCGAATGGATGACGCCTGCGGGTCCGGAGACGGCATCGCCTTCCGCCTTGAAGCCGCCGCGGTAACTCGCGCCGCCGGCGGACGAGCTGATCTTCAGGTCCTGCTTGCCGTTGCGACCGAAGAACAGGCCGGCGCCGAAGGCCAGCACCGCGACGAGCAATCCCAGGATGAGGCCCTTCTTCATCTTCATTCTCCTCGCTTGGTGAGCGTCAAGCCGGAAGGAACCCGCGCCGGCGTTTGCGGCAGGAAGGCTTCATCCGTCAGGGCGCCGAGAAAATCAGCGATCCGGTCGACCTCGGTCTCCGTGAGCTGCGGATCGGAGATGTGCCAGTGCAGATAAAGATGCATGTCCCCGGGCACGGCGTGGCCGCGCCCCTTGTTGTAGAAGGCGACGGCGCTGCGCAGATCGGGGAATGCACCGGAGTGCGAGTAGGGCGCAGTGCGCGCGATGTTGCGCAGCGTGGGGACTTTGAATCCGCCCTTGAGCTTCGGGCTGTTCAAGATGGTCTCCGCGCCCACGTCGAATGGCTGACCGGCAGGTTCAGGCATGCCGATCACGGCGATCTGTTCGTTGGTGAACAGGGGCGGCGTATGGCACTCGGAACAGCGCGCGACGAACGAGCGGAATACGTTCAGGCCTTCGATCTCGCGATCGGAGAGCGCGGCGTCGTAGCCGTGCACGTAGCGGTCGTAGCGGCTGTTGAGCGATATGAGTGAAGTCTGGAAAGCGGCGAGTGCCGAGTAGACCTGTTGTTCGACGATCGCGCCGCGACGATTCGGGAAGGCCTGGGTGAACAGACGGCGATAGGTCGCGTTGCCGTTCAGGCTCGTAAGCAGTTGCACCGGCGTGTTGCCCATTTCCCTCGGTGAGTAGAGCGGACCGGGAGCCTGCGCTTCGAGCGAGTCGGCGCGTGCGTCCCAGAAGAAGCGCTTCAGGAAGGCCACGTTCCACAAGGTCGGCGCAGCGCGGCCCGCATCTTCGCCGTGAATGCCGATCGAGCGCGGACGTCCGTCGGACAATCCACGCGCAGGATCATGGCAGCTCGCGCACGCGAGAGTGCCATCGCCCGACAGCAGCGGATCGAAGAATAGATAGCGACCGAGATCGATCTGTTGCGGCGTGAAGCCGTCGCGATGCGGCGGCAGGGCCGTGCGCGTGCCGCCGAGGCCGCGATTCTCGAGCGAATCGTAGAACTGGTACAGCGTGCGCAGTTCGCACACGCCAGCGCGGGTTTTCTCGAATCCCGGCGGGCAATGGGTATTGAGCGTGAAGTCGGTCGGTGCCGGCCCGGTTGCGCCAGCGGTCCCCATGGCCGCGACGAGCAACACGAGCGCGCGAATCATTTCGGCCGGCCCTGTTGATGAATGAACGCGATGATGTCGTCGAGATCGCGTTCGGTCTGCAGCGTCTTCGCCATCATTGCCATCTGTCGGCCCGGCGTGTCCTGCGGGTCCGTGCCGCGCGCGCCGTCGCGGAAGTGCACGAATTGCCGCTTGATGTAGTCGGCATCGAGACCCGCGAGGCGCGGCGATTTCAGTGCCGGATTGCCTTCGGCCGCGCCGCCGTGGCAGGCGCCGCAGGTGCCGTTGTAAAGGTTCCTGCCGTTGTGAAGATTGCCGCGCGCGGGTGTCGCGGTGACTGTCTTCGGCAGCTTCGCCGCGAAGCTGGCGACCGCTGTGACGGCGGCATCGTCGGCGAGCGTCGTCACGGCCGCCTGCATCTGCGCGCCGAATACATCAGATCCGTGCACACCGCGCCGGCGATTGCGGAAGTTGTGCAACTGGCGCTCGAGATAGGCCGCCTCCTGACCGGCGATGGCGGGCGCATGGAGCGCCGCGTTGCCCTCGCCCTTGCTGCCGTGGCACGCGACGCACGGCGCGAACAGGGTTGCATTATCGGCGGCGAGCGAGGCCGGGCTGCACATCGCCCACGGGACGCCGATCAATGACACAAGCGCGATTTTTCGTGAGAGGGTGACGTGCCTGTTCGATGGCCGCACTGCCGTCGTCTCCGCAGAGACTGCGTCTGAAAATCGGACTGGGCTTGCAAGCATCGGAAGAAAGAGGCGCTGTTGTTTGTTGTCGATTGCTGCCGCGCTGCGTTGATACCCGACGCATCGCCGGACTGCAATCAGGGGGAGGGATGATGTTGCTTTCAGATCGAGAAATTCTCAACCGACGGTCGTATCGGCATGGTTAGTGTCGTGAGACTGTCGGGCAGTCGGTCCGTGACGCCCGGTTGTCGGGTCAACCTGAAGACATTCGTCTGCAAGTAGCCAGAAGCCGTCCGCATATTCAATAAGACCTGACCGACATGCCGACGATCCCGGGCTTGCGTCAGGGCACTCGCTGTCCGCTACTCTTCGTTTTCGCTTTCACTGCGAAACAGATGCCGGTGATACCGCTCGGGCGCATTCAGGAAATCGCGCGTGAGCCTGAAATGCTCCGTATTGCGATAATCCACCTTCCGCAGTTCGCCTTCCTCGATGCTCAGTACCGTTGCGCCGGGCAGGGTGAGCAGGATCGGCGAATGCGTTGCAATGACGAACTGAGCCACCTTCATCTGCGCCAGATGATGGAGGATGCTGAGGAAAGTCAGTTGCCGGCCCGGCGAAAGCGCCGCCTCCGGTTCGTCGAGCAGATACACGCCGTCTTCGATGCGGTTCTCGAACAGCGCAAGGAATGCTTCGCCATGGCGATTGCGCGTGCAGCGGCTTGCCGCCGTATGCAAGGAAGGTACTGCCGACTTCTTCAAGATAGGTGGCAAAGTTGAAGTTCGATCCTGTCTTCCTGCAGCGTGACCCGCGTGAGGAAGGGACTGCCGGGGGATCTGTGGGGAGCGCGGGTTTTGCGGCTTTTGGACATGCGGGAGGGGTCAAGGAGAGTGGAGGGGTCGGGTGATTCAGGGCAAGGCTGCGCGGTCTCTTCCACACGGTTGATGCGCATGAATGATGCGCATATGCTGTGCGCATCACGCGGAGTTTGTACATGCGATCTTCCACCAGTCGTAACCGTAAAGCGCCCAGACAGGCCACCAATCTGAGCATCAATCGGGATCTCTTGAATGCCGCCAGGGAGTCCGGGGTCAATCTCTCGGCGGTGCTTGAAGAAGCACTGGAAGAAAAGGTTGCGGCCGCCAGGCGGGAGAAGTGGATCCGGGAGAATGCCGAGGCCATCGAACGCTACAACGATCTTGTCGGTGAGCAAGGGGTGTTTTCGGACGATCGTCGGAGTTTCTGATGGCTCAGTTTTCTGTTCACAAGAACAAGAATCCAAAGACGCGATCCGCGTACCCGTATCTGGTCGATATTCAATCGGATCTTCTCAGCGGGCTCAGTACACGGGTCGTGGTGCCATTGATCAAGCATGCGGCGCTGCTGAAGAAGCCGGTCAGGAATCTGATGCCTGTCGTCGAAGTCGATGGACAGCCATTTCTGTTGTTGGTGCCGCAGTTGGCGGGGATTGCCACCAGTGAGTTGGGACCGGCGGTAGGGACGATCGCAGAGAGACGGACAGAAGTAGTTGCTGCGCTGGATTTCTTGATTACTGGAATTTGAGATCTGGGCGCGTGAGGCTGCCGATAGAGAGATTGTGAAAAGCGAAGTGCTGCTAGCGGGAGTCTCAGCAGGAAGAGCAGTTCAGTGCCGAGAGTGCCGAACCTGTCGCAGCCGTGCACGCTGCTTCTGACTCAGTTGTCAGTTGATGGAGGGTGTGTTGCAGTTGCAGGCAGCTTGGCTGGCGTGGGCGAGAACGCTAGCCAGCAAGGAAAGGATCGATGTGCGGAGATAATGACGGGTCTCGCAACAGAATGGACGCAGGAACCGCTCAAAAGCGTTCAGGCTGATTCCGCCGATCGAAGATGAGAAGGCGACGCTCGCTGTCTGAATGAACGTCTTCCTGGCGGAGGATCGAGCAATGACTGCGCATTTCGTCAATCGACAGTACTTCGACGATTCACCCGTGCATGGCGCACCCGCTGCGAACCAGCCGAAACGCGTTCGGCAGCAGACCTATCTCGATGCGCGTGGTTTTGATGCCATGGGATATCGCGTCGGCGGCATCGTGAAGCCCGCCGAAGTCGACCTGCCCGCGGGGACGATACTGTTCCGTCTCTACGGAGATAAGGCTCAATGGGACGGTCGTTGGTGGGTCACTCCGTTCGAACTCTCGCAGATCATCGATCATTTCGGGCATCACGATGTCCGGGCAGGCAGAAGGGACGGCAAGGGAATGCTGCACGCGTCGCTTGCAGTGCTTGCGCAGGAGTGGCGCAATTCGATGCGTCACTTCTGTGTCGTCGAACTGGCCGGTGCTTTCAAGGCATTCTACGGAGAGGGCGATCATGCCCTTCTCGGATCGGAGCATGGAAGGAAGGTGGCTCTCTTGCGCGATCAGCGTACGGGTACACAGAAGGCGGCCCGGCAGTTGTTTCTGCCGGGCCTTCGGGACTTCACCGCTGACGTGACGGTGCACGTACAGCGTGGCATGACCGATTCAGCACTCGCATCGAATCTGCGGCGCTTTCGACGCGCGCCGCTCTACTTCGAAGTCTGAGGCGCGTGCTTTCGACACGAATGTCGAGGCAGCAAGCCGCGAGCTCAATCCGCGTCGCGAGCGCTCATCCTGTCCATGTCCACCTCCATCTCGTCGGCCTTCAGATAGCCGTCGCTGTTGGTGTCCAGCGCGTTGAACATCGCCTGTGAGCCGTCGGCGTATTCCTTCGCACTCAGTACGCCGTCCTTGTTGCGATCGAAGCTCTTGATCTTGTCGGCAGCCGACATCGGCTTTTTGGCCCAGGCGATGCGTTCTGCGCCATGACTTGCGTTGATTTCTGCGGCAGTGATCCTGCCGTCGCCATCGGCGTCCATCGCCTCGAAACGCTTCTGCGCGTTGGCTGCGTGATCGGAGGCGCTGATCTGGCCATGGGCGCCGCCTTCCGCATCGATGTGCGCCACTTTGTCCTGGCATCCGGGTCCGCCGCCTGCCAGGGCAGGGGACGAGATGCCGAATGCTGCGATGGCGCAAAGTGCCGCTGTGTAAAGACCGCGTTCAGAACGAGTGTTCATCACGAATCCCTCCTCGAATGTGAGAGCAGCAGACCGGATGGCGGGGTCAGGCGCACAGTCCCACACTTGCGGTCGCTGTGCCATTGGCGACAACCGAAAAGCAACCGTGGCTACGGCGCGGATCCCGGTGGAGGCTCAAAGGAACATCCCGCCCGACGCTTCGATGCGCTGGCCGTTGATCCAGCCGCCTTCGTCCGAGAGCAACAAGGCGACAGCGCCGCCGATGTCATCCGGCAGTCCGACGCGGCCGAGTGCGGTGTTGCCGGCGAGGAAGGCGTTGACCTGCTCGTTGTCGCGTACGGTGCCGCCGCCGAAGTCGGTTTCGATGGCGCCCGGTGCGAGGATGTTGACGGCAATGCGGCGCTCGCCCAGTTCCTTCGCCATGTAGCGGGTCAACACCTCCATGCCGCCTTTCATCGCGGCATACGCGGCGTGGCCGGGCAGGGCGAAGCGGGTCAGGCCCGATGAGATGTTGAGCACGCGACCGCCGTCGCGCAGCAGCGGCAGCAGTTTCTGGCTCAGGAAGAACGGCCCCTTGAGATGGATGTTCACGAGCTGATCGAACTGCGCGGCATCGGTCTGCATGAAGGGCGCATGGATGCCGATGCCGGCGTTGTTGACCAGGAAGTCGAAGTTCGTGCGCTTCCAGGTGTCTGCAAGCGCCGTCTTCACCGAAGCCGCGAATGCATCGAACGTCGCGCTATCCGCTACGTCGAGCTGCAGCGCAACAGCCTTGCGCCCCTTGCGTGCAATGTCCCTGACGACTTCGTCCGCTTCTGACTGGCCGCTGCGGAACGTCAGGATGATGTCGATGCCCTTGTCCGCCAGGTGCAGCGCCATGCTTCTGCCCAGGCCGCGGCTGCCGCCGGTGATGAGTGCGATGCTCATGTGGATTCTCCTCGCGATGGATGTCGTGCAAGCGATGACGAGTGGTTCTCAGGTTCAGAACGCGTGCCCGGCGCTGCGCACCGAGCGGATGATCATTTCGCTGACGTCGACATCGGCCGGCTGCGAGATGGCATAGAGCACGGCGCGCGCGATCGCATCCGCAGACAGCGCAACGCTGCGCAGTTGCCCGACGGAGGCGGCGGTGCCGTTGTCGGTGATGTCGTGGCCCAGTTCGGATTCGGTCACGCCGGGAGAGATCAGGGTCACGCGGAGGGTGTTCATTTCCTGACGCAGTCCCTCGGTGATCGCGCGCACTGCGTACTTGCTGGCGCAGTACACGCCCAAGTTCGCTCCTACGGCATGCGCGCCGGTGGAGGCCGTGTTGATGATGTGGCCGCTGCCTTGCGCTTCCATGATGGGCAGGGTGGCGGCGATGCCGTTCAGCACGCCCTTGATATTGATGTCGATGATCCTGTCCCACTCGTCCGTCTTCAGGGCGCTCATGGGCGACACCGGCATGACACCGGCGTTGTTGAAGATGACGTCGACCCGACCGAACTTCTCCTGTGCGAAGGCGACGAATGCCTTCACGTCGTCGCGATTGGCGACATCGAGGCGCCGGTGCTCGGCGATGCCGCCGTGCTCGCGGATGTCGGCAACGATCTTCTGCAGGCGGTCGGTGCGACGCGCGCCCATGACGACTTTCGCGCCATTGGCGGCCAGCAAGCGGGCCGTGGCTTCGCCGATGCCGCCGCTGGCGCCGGTGATGAGGACGACGCGGTTTGCCACCGAGCCGTTGACGGAATCATTGATTGAATGAACGTTCGACATGGTGTTCTCCCGTAGCGTTCGAGGTGTAGTCGCGATGGGAGAGAGTCTGCTGCCGCGGGCCGCGAGCCCGGATGCCGAGAGCTCCGGCGTTCTTGCCTATTCCTCCAGATTCCCGGAGCAGCCATTGAACGCTGCTTGGAGACGGAGGTATGGTCGGTCCGAAATGAACGCTGAAATCAATACGGTAGAGGATCGCCAGCGGCTCGAACTCGCGGCCCTGATCGAGAAATTCTCTAGCGGCGACGGCATTCACGCCACTGCGATCGACGGGCTGCGCTGCATCAGGCTTTCGGTGCCCAACATGCAGCTGCCCGCGGTGTATTCCCCGTCGCTGTGCGTGATCGTGCAGGGAAGCAAGCAGGTGTTGCTGGAGGATGAGATCTATCGTTACGCGCCGCCGCAGTTCCTCGCCGTCTCGGTGGACCTGCCCCTGCTGGGCCAGGTGATCGAGGCCAGCACGCAGCGGCCGTACCTGTGCCTGCAGATCGAGATCGATCCGCGCCGGATCGGCGAGCTGATTGCACAGTCCGGCGATGCGAACTGGTCGCAGGGCGAGACGACGCGCGGTCTGTTCGTCGGTGCGGTGGATAGTGCGACGCTGGAAGCCGTGCTGAGGTTGACGCGGCTGCTGCAAACGCCGAAAGACATTCCGATGCTCGCGCCGATGATGCTGCGCGAGATCCACTACCGCCTGTTGAGCGGCGAGTACGGACCGTCCATCGCGCAGATCGCGATTGCCGGCAGCAGCACGCAGAAGATCGGCCAGATCATCCGCAGGATCAAAGCCAATCTGATGCAGCCGATGCGTGTCGACGAACTGGCCGCGCTGGCGAACATGAGCCCGTCATCCTTTCATCAGCATTTCAAGGCCGTCACCGCCATGAGTCCGCTGCAGTACCAGAAGCGACTGCGCCTGACCGAAGCCCGACAGATACTGTTGTCCGGGGACGTGGATGCGGCCAGCGCCGCCTATCGAGTGGGGTACGAGAGCGCATCGCAGTTCAGCCGCGAATACGCGCGCATGTTCGGCGCGCCGCCGATGCGCGATATCGCGGGGATTCGGGGCGCGCTGTAATGCGTTCTGCGATCCCCATCACGATTCACCGGCGCGCTTTTGTCTATGTCGTCACGGCAGCGCTGCGTTCGGGAACTACACTGCCCGTCAATTCAGAATACGAAAGGACTTGCAGTGACAACCCGCTCATTCGCCAAGCACATCGCACAGACAGTTTCGATCCTCGGCTGCGCGGCACTCGCCGGTTGCACTGCCGTGCAGGTGAAGCCGGTCGATCCTGCGGCGCAGATGCTTCATGTCTGCATTCAGGAGAATCCGAAGGTCACGATCGACGACTTCGTTCCGGTGTTGCGGGAAGGCTTCGATCGTCACGCCATCTCGACGGAAGTATTCAGCGGCACGCGTCCGGATCGCTGTGAATACATCCTCACCTACACCGCACGCCGTTCATGGGATATGGCGACCTATCTGTCGCAGGCCGCGCTGCGGATCGAGAAGGATGGTCGCATCGTTGCGTCCGCGGACTACCACCTGCGTGGCAAGGGTGGGCTCTCCTTGATGAAGTGGCAGGGCACCAAGGCGAAGATGGATCCCGTCATCGATGAGCTGCTGAGCGGAGCACCGTCGAGTGCGAGGGTTGCGGCGAAGTAGCGAACTCAGAATTTCGCAGCGAACCCGAAGGAATAGATCCGCGGCGCGCAGCAATTCTCCCGCTACCCGACGACGCCCGGTCTGAAAAGCTCCCGGTATCAGATCGCGTGATCTTCATCGGCGACTTTGCCTGCGTTCTTTCCGCAGGGCTGAATCGTGCGACTGTTCCGGGGCTCGGTGGCGGCTGGTTTGGGCGGGCATGGCTCATGTCCACGCCATCGACACATCGATAAAACATGTCGATAAAACTTGAAAATATCGACATATGCAAGCCTATCGAAAATATCGTCACCACTGGATCTGCCAGTCCTGTATCTATCACGCGCCATCATTCGATCGAAGGCTGATTACTATCGGCTCCTCCTTGGTGTGACCACTCATCAACGCTGGGAAGAATGGATTCTCTATATGCTGCAGGCCGTCGCCCAGACGGCGACCTGGACCACTGCCAAGGTCAAGGCGATCCAGCAACGGCAGCTGCGTGCCACCGAATACGTGCGCAATAACGCGCCCAAGATCTATAGTCGCGAACTCGTAGAAATCATCTTCACGCAGCCGTACTGCCGCATCCAGAACCTGGTCGAGTCCGGCATCGCCAAACGCCAGACCGCCTCCGTCTATCTCAAGACGCTCGAATCCATCGGCGTCCTGAAAGAGATCAAGGTCGGCCGCGAGAAGCTGTTCATCCATCCGAACTTCGTACGCCTGCTGACCAGCGACGATCATCCCGTGCCGCCGTACAGCGTCACGCCGACCCTCATCAACGTTTGAATCGAAAGCCACGGCTCAGATCGACAACGCAAAGCTCAAGCGGCTCGACTTCTTCGCACGCCGATGCGCCGCGCGGGATGGAGTTCCTGTACAGCCTCAACCGGCTGAACGTTGCGACATCGCGTGCGGGATGCATCTGCGTGCTGGCAGGCTCGCCGCAGTTGTTTGAGCCGGAATGCCGGACACCGTGGCAGATGGAGATGGCCAATGCGTTCTGTCGGTACCTTGAGCTGGCGCAGGTGGTGTCGTGCGCCGCGCCGATCTCCTAGGAGGTCGTGCTCGTGGCTGATCAAGCCGGCAGACAAGTCGATCAGAAAAATCGTACGGAGCATGCATGGCTTCAAGCCGCGGCGAGCGACGCCAGTGCCTCTTCGAATGCGGGTTGATCGGGTCCGATGAACGGCGCCGCGTTGCGCGCTGCGACCAGTGCATCTGCGAATGTCTCCGTCATGCCGAAAGCCGGTGGCAGGTGACTGCTCAGGACGGCTCTGGGCTGCATTCGGCGCAGATCATCGAGTGCGCCCGCAAGCCAGGTGTCGCTGGTGTGTCGCAACCATGGCGAATCGATGGTCGTCCACAATGTCTGGCCTTCGCGCAATGCGTCCGGTGCGATGGCGGCGGCATCCTCCGCTGGTTGATTCAGGATGGCGCCGAAGCAGTCCGAGCTGAAGAACATGTGCGACTTGCCGTCGTAGACGCCCATCGTTTCCGGCGCGTCGTAGGTCGGCGGTGCAACGGCAAACAGCGTTCGATCGCCTGCGTCGATGCTCTGGCCGGGATTCAGCAGATGAACCCGTTCCAGCGGAGGAGGGCCCACCAGACCGAGTTTCCCCAGTCCGAGGAAATTGGTCACCACCTTGGCGCGTGGCGCCTCATCGAGCAGTCGGCGCAGGCTGCCGACGTGATCCTGGTCGATGTGCGTCAGCCAGATCCAGCGCAGGTCGCGTGGATCGATGACCGACCGCAGCGCATTCATGAACTCGTCGGTGTCCGCAGGCAGGCCGGTGTCGATGAGCACGGGTGCCGTGGACTTCACAACATAGGCGTTGGCGGGCAGAAGCCCCAGTCCGGGAATCTGAACGTAGGACGGCAGCACCGATACGGCGCCGGAAATGTGCAGTGGTTTTTCCACGGGCGTCTCCTTGGATGAGGGTACTCGTGGCGCGCAACGTAGCCCGGGGGCGATCTGCGCGATGGCTATAATCGGTCAATGGATATCGCCAAGCTGCCAATCGCCAAACCGGTCGATCACGGCCGTGTCGATGATCCGCAGCGGCCGATTCTGACGATGTCCTATCGGCTGGGTCCGGGCCGGACGCCAACGCACCGGCATTCGCGTGCACATCTTTTCTATTGCGCCGAGGGAGTGTTTCGGCTCGTCCGCGAAGAGGCCACGTGGCTGGTGCCGCCCAGCCAGGCGGTGTGGATTCCCTCCGAAGCCGAACACTGTGCGTATGCGACGCAGCCGGTCGTGCTGCTGTCCCTGTTCGTCGATGCTTCCGCAACGCAGGGACTGCCGGACGACTGCCGGGTCGTTCACGTATCGCCGCTGCTGCGCGAGCTGATCTTCGAGGCGGTGGATGTCGGAAACGCATACGCGGCTGCCGGTTCGGCGGCGCGTCTGATGCAGGTCATCGTGGATGAGTTGCATGGTCTGGAGGCGGCGCCGTTGAATCTGCCGCTCGCGAGCGACAAGCGCGTCCGGCAGTTGTGCGAGTCGTTGATCAGGAACCCCGCGGACGAGCGTGGCCTGGAGGCGTGGGCGCCGCAGGTCGGAGCGAGCGCACGCACGCTGGCCCGATTGTTCGTGAGCGAAACCGGATTGACCTTCGCCGAGTGGCGCCGGCAGATGCGTCTGCTCGAAGCGATCGACCGGCTCGGTAAAGGGCAGACGGTCACGCGCGTCGCGCTGGATCTCGGTTACGAAAGTCCCAGTGCCTTCATCGCGATGTTCCGGCGCACGCTCGGTGCCTCGCCCGGGAAGTACTTTCGGAATGCGGAGCCGGCCAGCGAAGGCGAAGGTCCGTAGGCGGAGTCCGCCGTCGAGCGGCGCTGTCGCGAGCGGCCAACTCGCCAGTCGCCCCCTCCCTTCGGCTACCATTCGCCGCCGTCATTATTTCCTCGTGGTTACATGAGCTTCGAGTCTGTAAAGCAACTGGTTGCGGGCGATCTGAAAGAGGTCGATCGCGTCATTCGGGATCGCCTTGCCAGCGATGTCGTCCTGGTGAATCAGGTGGCGGAATACATCGTCGGCAGCGGCGGCAAGCGTCTGCGGCCGCTGGTCGTGGTGGTCGCCGCTCGCGCCTGTGGCCTTACGGATCAAAAGCATACGCAGGCGGCGGCCATCATCGAGTTCATCCACACGGCCACGCTGCTGCATGACGACGTGGTCGACCATTCGGCCCAGCGCCGCGGTCAGGACACCGCGAACTCGCTCTGGGGCAATGAAGCCAGCGTCCTGGTCGGCGACTATGTCTATTCCCGTTCCTTCGAAATGATGGTCGACCTCGGCAGCATGCGGATCATGGATGTCATGGCCCGTGCGACCAATCGCATCGCCGAAGGTGAAGTCCTGCAGCTGATGAACGCCCACGATCCGGACACGACGGAGGAGCGCTACTTCGAAGTCATCCATCGCAAGACGGCGCAATTGTTCGAAGCCGGTTCGCAGGTCGCCGCCATCCTGGCCGGCAGTTCCCCGGCCATCGAGGACGCCATGAAGCGCTACGGCAGACACCTCGGTACGGCGTTCCAGCTCGTCGACGACGCGCTCGATTACCGCGCCGACCGGGATGCCCTGGGCAAGAATCTCGGCGACGACCTTGCGGAAGGCAAGCCCACGCTTCCTCTTATATATGCGATGAAACACGGTACCGACGCCGAGCGCGCCATGATCCGCAACAGCATCGAAAACGGCCTCGCCGAGAACCTGCCGCAGATCACCGCTGCAATTGAATCGACGGGGGGGCTTGCGTACACTGCGCGCCTCGCGCGGCAGGAGGCCTCCCTCGCCATCGAGGCGCTCGCGGTATTGCCCGATTCGCAATACAAGCAAGCCCTGCGCGAACTGGCAGATTTCTCCGTCGAGCGTACTTACTGATCCCGACACGCCGACCGGTCCGCCATTCTCTCCGCTTCGGGGTGTAGCTCAGCCTGGTAGAGCGCTACGTTCGGGACGTATAGGTCGCAGGTTCAAATCCTGTCACCCCGACCAAAAAGCAAGTAATTACAGCGAGTTGCCATTCGACAGGCGGTGCGTGTCGAAGGCGGTGGCGAGACAAGGGATGTTCGGGCCGTGCGGGGTCCTGCGCCGGCTGGCTCCCACCTAAGTGATTGGCTGAAATGCCGGATTTCTTCCGGTCCGTGTGATCGGCAGCAGTTGCCAGAGACCGCTTCCCTCCGTACACTTCGCGGCCTTTTCTCGCCCGGGCTTCCTGGGCAAGTCCGGAGTTTTCGAGATCATGTACGCCGTAATTGCCACGGGTGGTAAGCAGTATCGCGTTGCCGAAGGTTCGGTGGTGCGCGTGGAGAAGCTGGAAGCCGAAGCCGGTGCGAACGTCGAGTTCGACCAGGTGCTGCTGGTGGGCGAAGGCGAGAACGTCAAGGTCGGCACACCGTTCCTGAGCGGCGGCAAGGTCGTCGCCACGGTGCAGAGCCACGGCCGCGACGACAAGAAGACGATCGTGAAATTCCGCCGGCGCAAGCACTACCTGCGCCAGGGCACGCATCGTCAGTCCTACACCGAAGTGAAGATCACCAGCATCGTCGCCTGAGCGACGGTCTGACCCCATCGAGAGAGTTCAGTCATGGCACATAAAAAGGCAGGCGGCAGTACCAAGAACGGTCGCGATTCCGAGTCGAAGCGCCTCGGTCTCAAGAAGTTCGGCGGTCAGCACGTGATCGCGGGCAACATCATCGTCCGTCAGCGCGGCACGGTTTATCGTGCTGGCGACAATGTCGGCACCGGCACGGACTACACGCTGTTTGCCACGGCCGAAGGCCGCGTGCACTTCCGCAAGAAGGGCGTGCAGCAGCACACCTACGTGAGCGTGGTGACCGAGTAAGTCGCGCGCGATCAGAGTTTGCAGAAAGCCCCGGCTCGTCCGGGGCTTTTTGTTGGTGGGGCGGCGAAAGAGTCGTGCGATCTGCTTCTTTCTGTAGGTCAGGCTTCAGCCTGACTCTGCAGAAGCCGGCTAAAGCCGGCCCCACGGGAAGAGCGCGTCCGGTTCTCGCCAGTTAGCCAGTAGTCAGTTCACCAGTTAGCCTTCACCCATGCGTTTCGTCGACGAAGCCACGATCAAAGTCAGCGCCGGCCATGGCGGCCGCGGCGCCGTGAGCTTTCGTCGCGAGAAGTTCATTCCGTTCGGCGGTCCGGATGGGGGCGACGGCGGCAAGGGCGCGGACGTCTACATGGAAGGCGTCGAGGGCATCAACACGCTCGCCGATTTCCGCTTCAACCGGGCATTCCGCGGCGCGCATGGCACGGCCGGCAGCGGCAACGACTGCACGGGAGCCGGCGGAGAGGATCTGGTCGTGCCCGTTCCGGTCGGTACCGTGATCGTCGATATCGAGACCGAGGAGCAGCTCGGTGACATCACCGCGGTCGGGCAGCGGCTGCTGGTCGCCAAGGGCGGCAAGGGCGGCTGGGGCAATGCCCGGTTCAAGACGAGCACGAACCGCACTCCGCGCAAGGCGATGCCGGGACTCGAAGGCGAAAAGCGCGAGTTGCGCCTGGAACTCAAGGTGATGGCGGACGTCGGGTTGCTTGGGCTGCCGAATGCCGGAAAATCGACGCTGATCCGCGCCGTTTCCGCTGCGAAGCCGAAAGTTGCCGACTATCCGTTCACGACGCTGCATCCCAATCTCGGCGTGGTACGCGTTGGCGAGCACCGAAGCTTCGTGATGGCGGACATTCCCGGCCTGATCGAGGGAGCCGCCGACGGTGCGGGTCTGGGCATCCAGTTCCTCAAGCATCTGCAGCGCACCCGGGTGCTGCTGCACCTGGTGGACATCCTCCCGCCCGATCCGGACGTGGATCCGGTCAAAGATGCCCGCGCGATCGCGGCAGAACTCAAGAAGTTCAGCGCCGATCTGGCCAAGAAAGAGCGCTGGCTGGTTCTGAACAAAGTCGACCTGATGCCGGCCGATGAGGCCGACAAGCGCTGCAAGGACATCGTGCGGCGCCTGCGCTGGAAGGGGCCGGTGTTCCGGATCTCGGGGCTGTCGAAGCAGGGTACCGATGCGCTGTGTCAGGCGTTGATGGTGCGTATCGAAGCGCTGGCGGCGGACGCTGCTGCCGAATGAAATCAACGGGTTGACGCGCCGAGCGGACAATAAAAAAGCCGGGTCGAGCCCGGCTTTTTCATTTGACCGAAGAGCGCGGCTTACTCGGCCGCCATTTCCTTCACGCGGGCATTCAGCGCGCTCTTGTGCCGCGATGCCTTGTTGCGATGGATGATGCCCTTGTTGACCATCGAATCGATGATCGGCGCGGCCGCCTTCAGCTTGGCAGCGGCAGTGGCCTTGTCGCCCGATTCCACGGCGTTGACGACGCCCTTGATGGCGGTACGCAGCTTCGAGCGGGCGGCCATGTTGCGGGCACGGCGCTTGATGGTCTGTTCGGCGCGCTTTTCAGCTGACTTGATATTGGCCACGGACGGTCGACTCGGGAAAAAAGAGGCGCGAATTCTGCCGATGTGACCCGGCCAAGGCAAGGGAAAAGTCGCCGATTCGCCCCGCAAGGCGAATCGGGGCAGGGATGAACCGGATTCGCCCGAGCCCCGCGTCTTTCCGCCGGTGGTTTGTCGCATCGGGCGGTTGAACTCGGGCCGTTCCGGACGGTTCGCCCCCTGTACCATTGCCGCCCCATGAATTTCGACCACGAATCCGCAAGGCGCCCTCACGCATGAGTCGCGCCTTTTTTCGCAGCACTGCGATCGTAGGGATGACCACGCTGCTGTCCCGCATTACCGGGCTGGTGCGGGACGTCGTCTACGCATCGATGATTCCGGCCGTCGCGCTCGAAGCGTTCGTGCTGGCCAACCAGATCCCGAACCTGCTGCGCCGGCTGTTTGCGGAAGGCGCGTTTTCGCAGGCGTTCGTGCCCGTGGTGGCCGAATACCGGGCGAAACGTTCGACCGACGAAGTGCGCGGGCTGGTGGATTCCGTCGCCGGCACGATGGGGCTGTTCCTGCTGGTGCTGTCGATCGTCGGCGTGGTGATCGCGCCGTTGATCGTGCTGATCTGTGCGCCGGGCTTTCGCGCCAAGGATGCGGGGCAGTTCGGGCTCGCAGTGGAGATGCTGCGCTGGACGTTCCCGTACCTGCTCTTCGTCTCGCTCACGGCGCTCGCCGGCGGGGTGCTGAACAGCTATCAGAAATTCGCGTTGCCCGCCTTCAGCTCGGTGCTGCTGAACGTCGTGATGATCGTGTTCGCGGCGTGGCTGTCGCCGTATTTCGAACAGCCGGTGATCGCACTCGCCGTGGGTGTGTTCGTCGGCGGCGTGGTGCAGTGCGCGCTGCTGTTTCCGCCGCTGATCCGCATGAAACTGCTGCGCCTGCCGCGCTGGAACCTGCAGCACGAAGCGGTGAAGCGCATCGCGAAGCTGATGGGCCCGGCGATTCTCGGCTCGTCGATGGGCCAGCTGAGCGTGATGATCAGCAGCGGCATCGCCTCGCTGCTCGCCGACGGCAGCATGACGTGGCTGTATTTCGCCGACCGGCTGGTCGAGTTTCCGCTCGGCGTCTTCAGCATTGCGCTCGCCACCGTGATCCTGCCGAGCCTGTCGGCGCAGCATGCAAAACAGTCGACGCGGGATTTCGCGATCACGCTCGACTGGGCCATTCGTCTGGTCTGCCTGATCGTCATTCCGGCCTCGGTGGCGCTGTTCGTGCTGGCCGGGCCGCTCACCGTGGCGATCTATCATCGTCGCGAGTTCACGGCGTTCGATGTCGAGATGACGCAGCTGGCGCTCATGGCGTTTTCGTTCGCGCTGCTGGGCTGGAGCCTGATCAAGGTGCTGGCGCCCGGCTACTACGCGCGCCAGGACACCAAGGGGCCCGTGAAAGTGGCCATGCGCGCGCTGGCCCTGACGATCGTGCTGAACCTGCTGGTGGTCGTGATCCTGTGGGGCACGGGGCGCCTGGGCGATCCGGGCATGCATGCGCTGCTGGCGCTCAGCAATGGCGTCGGCGCGATCTTCAATGCGGGCCAGCTGTATTTCGGGCTGATCCGCAGCGGCGCTCTGGTGCCGCAGCCGGGGCGGCGCAAATTTCTGCTGCAGGTCGTACTGGCGACGGCGGCGATGGCGCTGTTCCTGTGGTGGTTCGGTGGCGATGTGGCGCAGTGGCTGGCGGCGTCGACGACGCGCCGGATTACCTGGCTTGCCGCCATCGTCGCGGGCGGCGCGGCGGTCTATTTCGCTGCGCTGGCCGCGCTGGGCGTGCGGCCCGGGCAGTTCCGGCTGCAGACCGTGGATTGAACTTGTGGAGCCGCGCGATCCGCTGCCTCTTCCTGTAGGTCAGGCTTTAGCCTGACTCCAAAGACGCCGGCTAAAGCCGGCCCCACAGGCCGCGCCGCCGCCCCCTATAATCCCGGCCCTTCCATGAAGATCTGGAGTTCATGAGGCCGCGATGGAATTGATCCGGGGCCTGCACAATCTGCGTCCCCGGCATCGGGGCTGCGTGCTGACGATCGGCGCCTTCGACGGGGTTCACCGCGGTCACCAGGAGATGATCCGCGTCGTGCGCGAACGGGCCGCGGATTACGGCGTGCCGGCCGCGGCCCTGTCGTTCGAGCCGACGCCCCGCGAATACTTTGCGAAGGACATGCCGCCGGCGCGGCTGACCCGGTTTCGCGAGCGCTTCGAAGCGTTCGAGCGCTACGGTCTCGACCGGTTCGTCTGCCTGAACTTCAACGAGCGCATTCGCGCCATGGAGCGCGGCGAATTCATCGAGCGGGTGCTGGTGGAAGGCCTGGGCGTGAAGCACCTGGTGGTCGGTCACGACTTCCGTTTCGCGCGCCAGCACGAAGGCAGTGTCGCGACGCTGCGCGAAGCCGGGCCGCGCTACGGCTTCGACGTGACGGAAGTGCCGCCGTTCGAGATCGATGGCGAGCGCGTGAGCAGTTCGCTGATCCGGCAGGCGCTCGACGTGGGCGACATGGCGCGCGCCGAGCGTTTTCTCGGGCGCCCGTATCGCATCACCGGCAAGGTGATCGAGGGACAGAAGCTCGGCCGCAAGCTGGGCTTTCCGACCGTCAACTTGCGATTGCATCGGCGCGCGACGCCGCTGGCGGGCATTTTCGCCGTGCGTGTGTCAGGGTGCGGGCTGCAGGATGCGCCCGGGGTGGCGAGCCTCGGCACCCGGCCCGTCGTGAACGGGAAGGAATTGCTGCTGGAAGCCCACATATTCGATTACAGCGGCGACCTGTATCGCCGCTACGTGCACGTGGATTTCATTGCACGATTGCGCGATGAACTGTGGTTTCCGGACCTGGATGCGCTGGTGGCGCAGATGAACAAGGACGCGGCCGAAGCGCGGCGCGTTCTGGCTGACCTACGAGGATGACTGCCGCGCCGATGCGGTGACGAAACGACATGGCCGAGTACAAAGACACGATCAATCTTCCCCAGACCGACTTTCCCATGAAAGCCGACCTGGCCCGCCGCGAGCCCGACATGCTCAAGTGGTGGGAAGAGCATTCGATTTACGCCAGGCTGCGCGAGATCGCACGCGGTCGTCCGACGTTCATTCTCGCGGACGGCCCGCCGTATGCGAACGGCGCGATCCATCTCGGTCACTCCATCAACAAGGTGCTGAAGGACATCGTCGTCAAGTCGCGCACCATCGACGGCTACGACGCGCCGTACGTGCCGGGCTGGGACTGTCACGGCCTGCCGATCGAACACCAGATCGAGAAGACCCGCGGCAAGGAAGTGAAGTCGCTCGAACCGCGCGCCTTCCGCCAGGCCTGCCGCGAATACGCGATGGAGCAGGTGAACATCCAGCGCGAGGATTTCAAGCGCCTCGGCGTAATGGGCGACTGGGATCGTCCGTACATGACCATGCAGCCGCGCTACGAGGCGGAGCAGTTGCGAGCGTTCGCGCAGATCATCCGCAATGGCCACGTCTACAAGGGCCTGAAGCCGGTGCACTGGTGTCTCGATTGCCGTTCCGCGCTGGCCGAGGCGGAAGTCGAATACGAGGACAAGACCTCGCCTGCGATCGACGTGCGGTTCGCAGCGAAGGATGCGGCCGATCTGGCGCGTCGCTTCGGATTGACGACGGCGCCGTCGACGCGCGCCAGTGTCGTGATCTGGACCACTACGCCATGGACGCTGCCGGCGAACCAGGCCGTCGCGCTCGGGCCCGAGATCAAGTACTCGCTGATCGACACGGGATCGGAACTGCTGATCCTCGCCAGCGAACTGGCGGACAGCGTACTGAAGCGTGCGGAAGTCGCTGAGTCGAAGAAGCTCGCCGAAGCGACCGGCGCCGCGCTCGAAGGGCTGCAGCTCGCGCATCCGTTCTACGATCGCACCGTCCCCGTGATCCTCGGCGATCACGTCACGCTCGATGCCGGTACCGGCGCCGTGCACACCGCGCCCGGGCATGGTCAGGAAGACTATGCGGTCGGCATGAAGTACAAGCTGAAGATCGACAATCCGGTCGGCAGCGACGGACGTTTCGTCGCCGGCACGCAGTTCTTCGAAGGCGAGAAGGTCTTCGATGCGAACAAGCACGTCATCGAAGTGCTGAAGGAACACAACGCACTGCTGCACGACGAGTCGCTGCGTCACAGCTATCCGCACTGCTGGCGTCACAAGACGCCGGTGATTTTCCGCGCCACGGCGCAGTGGTTCGTCAGCATGGAACAGGCGGGCCTGCGCGCCGGCGCGCTGCGCGAGATCGGCAAGGTGAAGTGGATGCCGGGCTGGGGCGAGAGCCGCATCGGCAACATGATCGCGGATCGTCCCGACTGGTGCATCTCGCGCCAGCGCGTCTGGGGCGTGCCGATTCCGCTGTTCACGCACAAGGCGACAGGCGAACTGCATCCGCGTTCTGCCGATCTCGTGGATGAAGTGGCGAAGCTGGTGGAGAAGGACGGCATCGATGTCTGGGCCGATCTCGACCCAGCACAGTTGCTCGGTGCCGAGGCAAAGGACTACGAGAAAGTCACCGACATCATGGATGTCTGGTTCGATTCCGGCGTCATGCATCACTGCGTCACGACGATGTTCCCGCAGATCACGGCGCCGGCTGATCTGTATCTGGAAGGCTCGGACCAGCATCGCGGCTGGTTCCATAGTTCATTGCTGACGTCCGTCGCCCTGCACGATCGCGCGCCGTATCGCGCCGTGCTCACGCACGGATTCACGATCGACGAGAAGGGCCGCAAGATGTCCAAGTCGCTCGGCAACGTGATCGTGCCGCAGAAGGTCATCGGCTCGCTCGGCGCCGACGTGCTGCGCCTGTGGATCGCGGCCACCGACTACGCCAATGAAATGAGTCTGTCGGATGAGATCCTGAAGCGGGTCGGCGAGTCGTATCGGCGCATGCGCAACACGGCGCGCTTCCTGCTGGGCAATCTCGCCGGCTTCGATCCTGCGACTGACCAGGTGCCGGTCGATCAGCTCGTTGCCATCGACCGCTGGGCGCTGTGGCGCACGCAGCAGGTGCAGGACGAGGTGATCGCCGCGTATCGCGACTACCAGTTCCACCTGATCTACCAGAAGGTGCACAACTTCTGCAGCGTCGATCTCGGCGGCTTCTATCTCGATGTGCTGAAGGATCGTCTGTACACGACGCCGGCGAAGAGCGCGGCGCGACGTTCCGCGCAGACGGCCATGTTCTGGATCGCCGAAGCGATGGTGCGCTGGCTCGCGCCGATTCTCTCTTTCACGGGCGAGGAGATCTGGCGGCATCTGCCGAAGTCCACGGGCAACGGCGAGCGCGGCCAGTCGGTGTTCTTTGAAACGTGGGCGCAGTTGCCGCAGGGCGCGGCGGTGCGGCCGTCGGTCGATTGGGATGCCGTGCTCGACGTGCGCAGCGCCGTGGCGCGCGAACTGGAGAAGGTCCGCAACGAAGGCGCGATCGGTGCGCCGCTCGATGCGGAAGTCGATGTGTACTGCGCGCCGGCATTGCTGCAGACGCTGGGCGAGTTCGGCGAGGAACTGCGCTTCGTGTTCATCACCTCGGCCGCCCGCGTGCATCCGGCCGATGCGCGTCCGGCCGACGCGGCGCCGGCGCAGAACGACGATCGCAATACGGCCTGGATCGTCGTCAAGCCGACGACGGCGACCAAGTGCGTGCGCTGCTGGCACAAACGTCCGGAGGTGGGCGCGAATGCGAAACATCCGGAGCTGTGCGGGCGTTGCGTGACGAACATCGATGGCCCCGGCGAATCGCGCCGCTTCACCTGAACCAAGTGCTGCACGAAATGAATTCCACGCACCCGATCGCCCCCACCCTGACCCTCCCCCGCTTCGCGGAGGAGGGAAGTAGGCGCGAACCTCGCTCCAATTCTTCCCCTCCTCCGCTTGCGGGGGAGGGCAGGGTGGGGGCTGTCTGCGCATGAACGCACCTCTTTCCAAGGTCTGGTTTCATCCCACGCGCGGCGCCAGCAACTGGCTGTGGCTGTCGTTCTTCGTGGTGCTGATGGATCAGGTGACGAAGGCGCTGGTCGTCGGTTCGGTGAAGGGCAAGGCGAGCTTCGCGCTGTTGCCGATTCTCGAAATCGTGTACCTGGAGAATCGCGGCGCCGCCTTCAGCATGCTGCACGATGCCGGCGGCTGGCAGCGCTGGTTCTTCATTGCGCTCGTGCTGGTCGTGAGCGTGGTGCTGATGCTGTGGCTGCGCAAGCTGCGTACGCCCGAACAGACGATCCTGGCCATCGGCCTGTCGCTGGTGTTGGGCGGCGCGCTGGGCAATGTCATCGATCGCGTCTGGCACGGCTATGTCGTCGACTTCATCTATTTTCACTGGCGCACCTGGGATTTCCCGGCGTTCAATATCGCGGACACGGCCATTTCGATCGGCGCGGTCTGTCTCCTGATCGATGCGTTCCGCGAGAGCGGACGCGAAAAAATGGGTGAGAGCGGGCGCGAGAAAGAAAAGGCGGCAGCTCCGGCGGAGAAACAGTAGTGCAGATCCTGCTCGCCAATCCCCGCGGTTTCTGCGCCGGCGTCGATCGCGCGATCGATATCGTCGAACGGGCCATCGAACTCTTCGGTGCGCCGATCTACGTGCGACACGAAGTCGTGCACAACCGCTACGTCGTCGATCGCCTGCGCAACATGGGTGCGGTGTTCGTCGAGGAACTGAACGAGGTGCCTGCCGGCGCCACGGTGATCTTCAGTGCGCATGGCGTGTCGCGGGCAGTGCAGGACGAAGCGCGCGGCCGCGACCTGAAAGTCTTCGACGCGACCTGTCCGCTCGTCACCAAGGTGCACATGGAAGTGACGCGCTATGCGCGCGAAGGGCGCGACGTGATCCTGATCGGTCACGAAGGGCATCCGGAGGTCGAGGGCACGATGGGGCAGTTCGATACCTCGTTCGGCGGCCGCATCCTGCTGGTCGAGACGCCGGCTGACGTCGAGCACCTGGACGTGCGCAATCCCGAGCAGCTGGCCTTCGTCACGCAGACGACGCTGTCGGTCGACGACACGCAACTGGTCGTCGATGCACTGCGCCGCCGTTTCCCTGAACTGGCGAATCCTCGCAAGGAAGACATCTGCTACGCGACCCAGAACCGCCAGGACGCGGTGAAGCAGCTCGTGCAGCGCTGCGATCTGATCCTGGTCGTCGGCTCGCCCACCAGCTCCAACTCCAACCGCCTGCGCGAGATCGCGGAGAAGGCCGGCATCCCGGGCTACCTCATCGACGGCCCCGAGGATCTGAAGCGCGAATGGTTCGAAGGCAGGAAGTGCGTCGGTGTTACCGCAGGCGCCTCGGCGCCGGAGATCCTGGTCGAGCGGGTCGTAGCGAAAATCCGCGAATGGGGCGGCGAAGCGCCGGTGAACCTGGTGGGCCAGCAGGAAAGCGTCGTGTTCAGCCTGCCGCGCGAACTGCGCATCGCGCGCGTCGCGAACTGAAATTTCATTTCGAAGGCTGCACGCGCACCACGTACGACGCCGCACCCGCACCGGCTGCGGACCAGCTCACCGAAACGACGAAGGTCGGCGGATTCGTCGTCAGATCGCGCGTGATTGCGCCGCTGCCGTTCGGCAGCGCCTTGCGGATCTCGTCGTGCCAGCAGGCCGCTTCCTGGGCGGCGGCATTGACCGGGCGCGGATCGCGCGTTTCCGTGCACAGCACGCCGATCACATTGGCATAGCCGGTTCGTCCGGCCGCATTCGCGTTCACCTTCTCTGCCATGAGCTGGGCGAGCCGCGCAGCCTGGGCCTGCGGATGCGTGTCGATCTCCGTCTGCATGGCCTCGCCATACAGGGCCGCAATACCGATGAGACCGATGCCGACCACCAGCAGGGCGGCGATGACTTCGACCAGGGTGAAACCCGAAAAGCGGAGCGGTGGGCGGTGAGCGGTGAGCCGGAGTTGCATGGGCGGGGCAGCGAGCTGTTTTGCGCAGCCTATAGCCTGCCGGCCTCGCCCGCATCTCCCAGGCCGTCGCCCCGCTTCACGGACAGCGCAGCGGCTTGTTGCTCGAGTCGCGCTGCGACACCCGCGGTCGCCCCGTCTGACTGATGATGATCGCCCGTGCATGCGCACCGCCGCGAGCGTCGCAGAAGAGCAGGGTGCCGTTGACGACACCCTGGTTGTACGCGCGAAACGAATAGGCGAGGCGGTTGGACGTGATCGAGCCGTTCGACCATCCCTGGTAGACCATCAGGATGTCTTCGCCGTCGTCGCGTTGCGGCAGGTCATCGGCGTCGTCGTTGACGAAGACCATCCAGCCCTCGCTCCAGGCGGCGGCGCCGTTGTTGCAGGTCGAACCGTTCGATGACTTGCAGAGACTGACGATCCGCCCGCGCTTGATCGCTTCCGAGCGGGCGAGATACAGCGCGTGCACGAAGCTGTTCACGGCGGTCGTGCGTTCGTTGTCGCGGATCATGCCGGTGAAGCCCGGCACGGCGAGGCCGCCCAGAATGGCGACGATGGTCAGCGTCATCATCATTTCCAGCAGGGTGATCCCTGCAGACCGTGGTCGACGGGCACGCATCCATGCGCTCCAGAATTGGCTGTACAGGAGAGCAGCCTATCGGGAGAGAACGGCTGCGCGGTGCGGAGTTTCTCGACTTTCAGCCAGTTTTTCGGAGCCGGCTGGCCGCGGCCGCCGGGCCGGGGGTATGCTCCCCGGCAGTTTCTTCGAGCCACCGTACCCGCCGCCGTGAGCAGTCTGTTTCAGGCCTACCCGCAATCCCCGATGAGCCGGGAATCGATCGTCGATGAATTGCAGCTCCATGGTCTCAAACCGACCGGCCAGCGCGTGCGGGTCGCCGAAATCCTGATGCATGCGCCCACCCACATGACTGCCGAACAGATCCTGGCGGCGGTCCGGCAGGGCGGCGAGCGCGTTTCCAAGGCCACCGTCTACAACACGCTCAAGGTGCTGGCCCAGACCGGGCTGATCCGCCAGATCCACCTGGACCCGGAACGGTCCGTGTACGACTCCACCCGAGCGCCGCATCATCATTTCCACGACCTGGAGACCGGTGAGCTGCGCGACATCCACCCCGACGAGATCGCCTTCAGCCGGTTTCCCGCGCTGCCGGCGGGCATGGAGGCCGAGGCCATCGAGGTGGTGATCCGGATTCGCAAAAAGCACGCTCCCCGCTGACAGTTCACAGATTGCGGGCGTCTGCTACCTCTCTCCGGCTTCTTTCTCTATACTTCGCCCCCCTCGCGGGCCGGAGTAGCTCAGTTGGTAGAGCAGCGCATTCGTAATGCGCGGGTCGGGGGTTCAAGTCCTCTCTCCGGCACCACTTTTTCGTGACACAGACGCCGCGCCCCAAGCGCGGCGTTTGCGTTTTCGGGGCCGGACGCAGTGACCACACCCGCACGTTCCAGATCGAGTCGCAGCCTCACATGGGGTCGCGTTTTCGTGTATCGAATCGCCGTCGGCGTGGCGATGCTGGTCCTGGAAATCCTGTTCCTCACCTGCCGCTTTCGTTACGTGGGAATCGACCGCTTCCGCAAGCGGGTCGAGGAGCACGGCGCCGTCGTGCCGGTGTGCTGGCACCAGCATCTGCTGATCTGCGCGCGCTTCCTGGTCAGCAGACACATTTCGCCGCCGCTCAAGCCCGGTTTCATGATTTCGCCGTCCGTCGATGGCGAGGCGCCGACGATGCTGGCGCAGGCTTATGGAGTCCATGTGGTGCGCGGCTCCAGCACCTATTCGGGGATGCGCGCGGTGCGCGGCATCAAGCAGGCCATCGAGAAGGAAGGCATTTCGGCGGCGGTCACGCCGGACGGGCCCAAGGGGCCGCGCTTCAGGTTCAAGGCCGGTGCGATCTTCACGGCCCGCGTCGCGGGCAAGCCCGTCATTCCGCTCGCCTTCGCTGCGCGTCCGGCCTGGGTGCTGAAGACCTGGGACAAGTTCGTGATTCCCGTGCCCTTCGGCCGCATCTGCATCGCCGCCGGCGAGCCGTTCTATCCGCCGCGCGACATGACGGATGAAGAGATGGAGCAGGCGCAGGTCGAGATGGAACGGCGCATGCTCGAGACTTATCGCCTCGCGGCGGATGCGTTGAAGCGTTGATCTCTTCCTGTAGGTCAGGCTTCAGCCTGACTCCTTAGCCTCAAGGCCGGCTGAAGCCGGCCCCACAGGAAGAGGGGTGCTCGTCGGCGCAGTCCTCCGCTTCGATCTGTATCGTCGCGTGCGTAATGCCGTAGCGTTCCGACAGCACGGCCTGCGCCTCTCGCAATACCCTCGCGTGATCTGCGCCCGTGCCGACGGAGGCGTGCATGGTCAGCAGGATTTCCTGCGGTCCGACCAGCCAGGTGTGGATGTGGTGGACGTCGCGAATGTCCGGCACCCGTTCTTCCAGCGTGCGACGCAGTTCCGCGATGTCGATTCCCTCCGGCGAGCCTTCCATCAGGATGTGCGTCGAACGCCGGATCAGCGACCATGCGCTGCGCACGATCAGCAGGCACACGAAGACCGACAGCAGCGGGTCGATGGGCGTCCAGCCCGTGAACATGATGACGAGTGCCGCGACGATGGCGGCGACGGATCCGAGCAGATCGCCGAGGACGTGCAACGTCGCGGCGGCGATGTTCATGTCGTGCGAGTCGCCCCGCCGCAGCAGGGCGAACACCACCAGGTTGATCACCAGTCCGGCGCTGCCGATCCACAGAATCATCGAACCGTCGACCGGTGCCGGCTGCAGGAAGCGCTGCACTGCCTCGATACAGATCCACGCCGTGATGAACATCAGGGCGCAGCCGTTCACGAAGGTCGCCAGCACGCGCAGTCGCTGATAGCCGAACGTACGCCGCAGATCGGCCGGGCGTCTCGCGATGAGTACGGCAGCCCACGCAACGCCCAGCGCCGCGGCGTCCGTGAGCATGTGGCCGGCATCGGCCAGCAGCGCCAGCGAACCGGCGATCAGTCCGCCCGCGAACTCGATGACCATGAAGCCGGCGGTCAGCGCCAGGGCGAGCGCCAGCAGCTTTCCGGAACCATGGGCAGGGTCGTGATGATGGGCATGACCGTCGTGAGAGGCGGCTCGCCGATCCTGCGGTCCGTGCGCAGGGTCGTGGTGGTCATGCGGATGATGCGCGTGCATGCCATGGAGCATAGGTCGGCGCCCGATCATTACAAGGGCGGTCTGCGATCTATGACGATTGATTCCCGCAGGGGCGTACGTCTAACTGCGATCTGCGGGCGCCGTCGTATGGCGGGGACGTAATGCGGCGGCGGCGTGGCGCCCGCTATTCTCCCTGTCGAACAAGGAACCGTCCGGAAGCACAGTGCAGGAATCATGCGAATTTCGGTTGTCATCCCGGTCTGCAACGAAGAAGAGAACGTCGGCCCGCTGGCGCGGGAAATCTGCCAGGCATTGGAGGGATTTCGTCCCTTCGAAATCATCTTCGTCGATGACGGCAGCACCGACGGCACGGCCGCGGCGCTGCTGGCGGCGCAAGTCCAGGAAATTCCCGAGCTGCGATTGCTGCGGCATTCGCGACGCAGCGGTCAGAGCGCCGCGGTCCATAGCGGCGTGCGCGCGGCGCGCGCCGAATGGATTGCGACACTCGATGGCGACGGCCAGAACGATCCGGCCGACATTCCCGTGCTGATCGCTGCGCGCGAGGCGCGCGGCGACGGCGCGAAACTGGTCATGGGCAATCGCAAGGCGTCGCGCCAGGACACGTGGCTGCGCAAGGTCTCGTCCCGCGTAGCCAATGGCGTGCGCAGCTGGTTTCTCGACGATGCGACGCCCGACTCGGGCTGCGGCATCAAGATCATGCATCGCGCGACGTTCCTCGACCTGCCGCGTTTCGATCACATGCATCGCTTCCTGCCGCCGCTGTTCCTCAACGCCGGCGCCGAAGTGATCTCGGTGCCCGTGCGGCATCGTGCGCGCATGCACGGCACGTCGAAGTACGGGCTGTGGAATCGGCTGTGGGTCGGCATCGTCGATCTGTTCGGCGTGCGCTGGATTCTCAAGCGCAATCCGCCGCGGCCGAAGGTCGTGGAGCAGGGCATCGAACGTTAGGCGCCGGTATCGCGTGGACTCCTTCATCCAGCAGTGGTTCCGGTCAGGTCAGCATCGTCCAGCCGATGTGCGCATCGATCTGCTCTGGCTGACAGGGCTGGTGCTGTTGCTGGTGGCGACGGGCATCGGGCTGCGCGACCCGTGGCCTGCGGACGAGCCGCGCTTCGCCCTGATCGCCCGCGACATGCTGGCGACCGGACAGTGGCTCATTCCCCAGGTCGGCGGCGATGTCTACGCCGACAAGCCGCCGCTGTTCTTCTGGCTGGTCGCCGCCGGTATCGCGGCGACCGGTTCGGTGCGATGGGCATTCCTGTTGCCTTCGCTGTTCGCAAGCCTCGGTTGCGTCGTTCTCGTCTATGACCTGGGTCGTCGGCTCTGGAATCGGGAGACCGGACTCGCGACGGCGCTCGCACTACTGTTCAGCGTGCAGTTCGTGTGGCAGGCACGACAGGCGCAGATCGATGCGACGCTCTGTTTCTTCACGACGCTCAGCCTGTATGGACTGCTGCGACATTGCCTGCAGGGTCCGCGCTGGGGCTGGTACACGATCGGCTGGGCCGCCGCCGGCTTCGGCATCATCACCAAGGGCGTCGGCTTCCTGCCGCTGCTGGTGTTGCTGCCGTATGTGCTGAGCCGCAAGGGCGGCTGGCAGCCTCGACCGCAGTTTCGCGGTGGCTGGCGCTGGTGGCTGGGACCGCTGGCATTGTCGATGGCCGTATCGGTGTGGCTCGCGCCGATGCTGCTGGCCGCGGAATCGACTCCGGAACTGCGCGCCTATCGCGACGAGATCCTGTTCGGACAGACAGTCGAGCGCTACGCCTCGGCGTGGCATCACCGCGAGCCGTTCTGGTATTTCATCCTCGAAGTCATTCCCGGCCTGTGGCTGCCGTTCACGGCGCTGCTGCCCTGGCTCGTGCCGCGCTGGCGCGATCGGCTGCGCGAGAAGGATCTGCGCGTGCTGCTGCCGCTGGCCTGGGTCGCGATCGTGGTGCTGTTCTTCAGCTTCAGCACCGGCAAGCGGGGGGTCTATGTGCTGCCGGCATTGCCTGCGCTCGCGCTGGCGACGGGGCCGGTGCTGGCGCACATCGCGCAGCGGCGCGGTGCGCAGCGGCTGATCTTCGCACTGGCCTGCCTGATCGCCATCGTCGGCCTCGCGGGTGGCGCCTGGCTGTTCTTCGAACCCGCGCAGCGCCAGAAACTGCTCGATCTCCATGGCATCGATGGTGTCGTGCCGTTGCTGAGTCTCGGACTGGCGACTGGCCTGGCGTGTGCGCTTTGCCGCCCGCATCGCGGATTCCTGGCGTGGGGGCTGGTGGTGGTGGCAACGCTGGTGTGGGTAAGTTTCGTCGTGAATCCCGCGATCAATGCCGTGCGCTCGGGGGCGGCACTCATGCGCAGGGTCGAAGCGCTGACACCACCCGACAGACCACTTGGACTGGTCGGGTACAGAGAGCAGTACCTGCTGGAACTGCGTCGGCCGGTAACGAACTTCGGACACGCACGCTGGCGCGACGCAGACCAGGAAGCAGCCGATGCGGCGTTATGGCTGTCGCAGGATCGCGACCGGGTATTGCTCGTCGATGAGTATGTCCTGCATGCCTGCTTCCCCGACGTTTCGCCTCACGAACTGGGACTCGCCAACCGCGAGCACTGGTATCTCGTCGAAGGAGCGGCGAGTCCGGACTGCATCGCGCGTGGTCGCGCTTCGGCGACGATTCGCTACGATCCCTCGCAGGCCCTGAAGTACTCGCACAAGTAATCGTATGTCGTTGACGGCTATGATCCTCTGCAAGGCCGTGCCACAATCGGCCGCAGCCGTCGCCGGCCCATAATCTCAACACTGTCGGGCAGCGAGGGCGGGAGGATCGTCCAATGACTGCCACCGACCGGTCCGGCATGCCGGGTCGACACAACAATTTCCGGGCAGCAATGCGCAGCCATGCGGCTGTCGTCCGCGTGAGTTCGCGTTTCCGCTGACGACGACCCTTCGGGCTCCACCCAGTGGCGAGCGATCCGACCAAGGCCATCGATCCGATTCCGCGCGCAGCGGGCGGCAGTCTCTTCATTACGCGACCGCCCACGGGTACGCAGCGCTCGAAGGCCGGACTCGATGTCGTCCTGACCAAGGCGGCCGTCGATTTCCAGAATCCTCCGGCGGCCGATGTCGATTCGCTGGTACGTCAGAATCTCGATGCGGTCCGCGAAGCGGCCGCACTCGATGCTTTCTTCATCGCATTGATCGACGAACACGAACCGACCATCCGCAAGGTCGTCGGCTCGGCGAGCCTGTTCGCCACCTTCAATCCCGAAACGCTTGCGGGCCAGTCGATAGAAAATCTTCCGTATCTGCGCGAGCGTCTCGAACACATCCGCATCGCCGAGATCCGCGACACGCAGCAGCCGCGTCGCGAACTCGTCGCCGAAGCGGCGCGCTTCGCGGCGCTGCAGGTCGGCGCGCTGCTTCTCGTGGGCTTCGCCGTGGCCGGCAAGGTGCGCGGCTTCTTTGCGATGTGTTCGACGCGACCGCGCGAGAGCTGGGATGCCAACCTGCACCTGGCGATGAAACTGCTGGCGTCGAGCTATGCCAGCGGTCTCGAACGCAAGCAGTACCGCACGCAGTTCGACGATCTCGAAGAACGCAGCGAACTCGCGCTGCACGGCGCCAATGACGGGCTGTGGGATTTCGATCTGGAGAAGACCACGTCGTATTTCTCGCCGCGCTGGAAGTCGATGCTCGGCTACTCCGACGACGAGGTCGAGCCGCTGATCGACTGGCAGCCGCTGGTGCATCCCGAGGATCTGCCGCGCGTCCAGACGGCGCTGCGCGATCATCTCGCCGGCAAGGAGCCGATGTTCGAAAGCGTGCATCGCCTGAAACATCGCGACGGTTTCTGGCTGTGGGTCGTGAGCCGCGCCAAGGCGCGCGTCGACGAACACGGCCGCACGCGCCGCATCGTCGGCGTCGATCTCGACGTGACCGAGCGCAAGTTGTACGAAGAAGCGCTGTTCCGCGAGAAAGAGAGCGCGCAGATCACGCTGCAGTCCATCGGCGACGGCGTGATCACGACGGACTCGAACTGCCGTATCGAATACCTGAATCCGGTCGCCGAGCAGCTCACCGGCTGGCGGCTCGAACATGCGCAGGGCCGCGTGATCGATGAAATCTTCCGCAGCTTCCACGAGGAAACCTGCGAGCCGCTGGAAAACCCGCTCGCGGTGTCGATCCGCCGCACGCGCGCCATCAAGTCGGTGCGTCCGACGCTGTTGATCCGTCGCGACGGCAACGAGCTGTACATCGAAAGCTGCGCCTCGCCGATCCGCGACGGCGCAGGCTCCGTCTGCGGCGGCGTGCTGGTGTTCCATGACGTGAGCGAAAGCCGCGAGCTGAACCGCAAGCTCTCCTATCACGCAAGCCACGACATCCTGACGGGCCTGGTGAACCGCCGCGAATTCGAGTCGCGGCTCGAACGCGCCATGAAGAGTTCGAGGGCGCGCGAGGCGTCGTTTGCGCTGTGCCACATCGATCTCGACCAGTTCAAGATCATCAACGACAACTGCGGCCACAGCGCGGGCGATGCACTGCTCGGTCAGGTCGGCGCGCTGCTCAAGTCGAAGATCCGCTGGCGCGATACCGTGGCGCGGCTCGGCGGCGACGAATTCGGCGTGCTGCTCGAAAGCTGTTCGCTCGAAGAGGCGATCCGCAGTGCCGAAGCGCTGCGCGAAGCGATCCGCAACTACAAGTTCGTGTGGGAAGAGCGCACGTTCCGGCTCGGCGCCAGCATCGGCGTCGTGCCGCTGTCGACCGAGAACGAAGACGTGGCTTCATTGCTGTCGGCCGCCGACAGCGCCTGCGCCGCCGCCAAGGAAAGCGGCCGCAACCGCATCTACAGCTTCCAGGAAAACGACATCGACCTGATGCGTCGTCGCCGCGAAATGCAATGGGCGGCGCGCATCAACAACGCGCTCGAAGACAACCGCTTCGAGATCTATCGCCAGGTGATCCAGCCGCTGCAGACGCCGGACCTGGGGCTGCACTACGAACTGCTGCTGCGCATGCGCGACGAGGCCGGCAAGATCGTCGCGCCCGATCAGTTCATCGCCGCCGCCGAACGCTACGGCCTGACGCCGAACATCGATCGCTGGATGATCGAGCACGCGCTGCGCTGGCTGGTCTCGGAAGCCGACGAGCGCGAGAAGCTCGCGATGTGTTCCATCAACCTGTCGGGCCAGAGCCTCGGCGACGACAAGTTCCTGCCGTTCGTGATCGATCACTTCCATCGCAGCGGCATCGATGCCTCGAAGATCTGTTTCGAGATCACCGAGACGGCGGCCATCGCGAGTTTCTCGCAGGCCAACCGGTTCATTCACGCACTCAAGGAACTCGGCTGCCGCTTTGCATTGGACGACTTCGGCACGGGCCTGTCGTCGTTCGGCTACCTCAAGCACTTTCCCGTCGACTTCCTCAAGATCGACGGCAGCTTCGTCAAGGAGATCCTCCACGACCCGATCGACCGCGAGATGGTGCGCTCGATCAACGAGATCGGCCACCTCACCGGCAAGCAGACCATCGCCGAATTCGCCGAGAACGCCGAGATCATCGAGATGCTGCGCAGCCTGGGCGTGGACTATGCGCAGGGCTTCGGCATCGCTACGCCGCAGCGGGTGATGCGGGCGGTGGTGGGATAAGAGAAAGAGGTTTCACACGGAGTTCACGGAGAGCACGGAGAGCACGGAGAGCACGGAGAGCACGGAGAGCACGGAGAGCACGGAGCAGAAAAGGATTTCACACAGAGAACACAGAGAAAGAAAATCCGATCTGAAATCTTCTTGACCTCTGTGCTCTCCGTGCTCTCTGTGTGAAATTCTTGATCTTCTCCTCTCCGTGGCCTCCGTGGCCTCCGTGATCTCCGTGTGAAACTCCCTCTTCTTACTGCCCCGCCAGCGCTTCGGCCGGCGCGCGATCCGGTACACGCTGCGGTATCTCGCGCCACGCGGCAATGACGCGTGCAGCGTCGATTCCAAGAATGTTGGGCTGGCCGTCGATGTGTCCCTGAAGCACGACTGACGAACTGTCGCGTCCGCCGGGACGGTAGCGGGCGGGGTCGGCATCGGCGAACAGCGTGACGACGGGGCAGCCCACTGCGGCGGCGACGTGCGCTGGACCGGTGTCGACGGAAATCATGCTGTCGGTACGTTCGAGCAGTGCGATCAGGATGGGCACGGGCAGATCGTTGGCGACGTTGTGGATGTTCGTCACGCGCGCGGCACGGATGATGTCCTCGTTGAGATCGGATTCCTGCGGCACGCCCAGCAGCACGATCGCGCTGCGTGGGCAGTCCTGACGTACGGCGCGGATCACTTCGGCCCAGCGTTCTTCGGGCCAGTACTTCTTGTTCGTCACGCGGCGACGATTCCACGAGCGCATCGTGCGCTTGTTGCCAGCCTGGATCGCAATCAGGGACTGGTCTGCCAATCCATGGCGGTGTAGCCAGGGCTGCAGGTCGCTGCGCATTGCCGACGTCACCTGCAGGAACGCATGCGAAGGTCGCGGCAATGCCGGAGGCGGGTAGGCTTGGCCGAGCACCGCGGGCGTGTCGTCGGCGAATCGCACCCAGCGATCGGCGTCATGTTCGCCGGGAATGACATGCGTGAAATCGCAGACGAATTCGTCGGGGATCCTGCCCCGGCGCAGCAGATCGCGACCGACATCATGCGGATGAGCGAACCAGGTGGGTGTCGGGCCGCGCTCGCGCAACCAGCGCACGAGGCGTTGCTGATCCGGACTGAGAAAATACGGCCGCCGCCGGCTGCCGACGAGCATGATCTCGCCGACGCCGGGTTGTCCTTCGAGCAACGGCCGCGTCCAGCTGCCGGAGCTGACGAGGTCCACCGGCACGCCGAATCGCTGCTGCAGTCGCTGGATCATCGGCGTCAGCAGCACCATGTCGCCGAGCGCACCGAAACGCACGATCAACACGCGCTGGAAGGTGGGTGTTCGGCTCGCGACAAGTTGCATTGATGACCGCTGGTTCTCGCGGCGCTGCATCGCCGTCATTTCGCTGTACACCGCCTCGAGATGGGCGGCACGATCGCGGGGCCGAATCTACGCCAAATCGAGCGTAGATGCGCGGATTTGAGCGAGGCTCGAGCGCCACGGCCGACCGGTGCCTTGCTTGCGAGCCGCGGGGCCCGCTGTTATTTTGCCGGGCGGAGATCGACCGGCGTACCTGCCCGTGCGCGCCCGGCCTCCCACTCACGCTCGACGGTTTTCGTATCACGCATTCGTTGCGACGAGGTCGTTCGCGGGAGAAGGATCTGCCAGCGGTTCGCAGGTGCCGCGGCTTCAAACCTATCGGAGATCGCCATGAGTTTCAGTCTGCCGACACTACCCTATGCCTACGGTGCGCTGGCCGAGCGCGGCATGTGCCAGGAAACCCTCGAGCTGCATCACGGCAAGCACCATCAGACCTACGTGACGGCATTGAACGGCCTGGTCGAAAAGAACGACGCGCTCAAGGGCAAGTCGCTCGAAGAGCTGGTGAAGCTGTCGCACGGCAAGGAAGACCTGACGCCGGTCTTCAACAATGCCGGCCAGCACTGGAATCACAGCTTCTTCTGGAATTCGCTGTCGCCGAACGGCGGCGGCATTCCCGGCGCGCTGGAGCAGAAACTGACGGCCGATTTCGGCGGCGTCGATCAGTTCAAGGCGCAGTTCAAGGCGGCGGCGCTGGGTCAGTTCGGTTCGGGCTGGGCGTGGCTGGTGCTGGGCAAGGACGGCAAGCTCGCCATCACCAAGACGCCGAACGCCGGCACGCCGATCGCGACGGGCGAGAGCAAGCCGCTCTTGGTGCTCGACGTGTGGGAGCACGCGTACTACGTCGATTTCCGCAACCGCCGTCCGGACTTCACGGACAATTTCCTCAATCGGCTCGCCAACTACGAGTTTGCCGCGGCGAATCTGAAGTAGCTGCTGATCTTCTGCTTGTCTGCTGTGGGGCCGGCTTTAGCCGACCTCTTTGTCGGAGTCAGGCTGAAGCCTGACCTACAAGAAGAATCCGGTTCTACAGCACGAACCGCATCGACAGATCGACGGCCTGCACATGCTTGGTCAGGCCGCCGATGCTGATGAAATCCACGCCGGTCTCGGCAATCCCGCGAATCGTTGCCATCGATACGTTGCCTGAAGCCTCCAGCTTCACCCGGCCATTGTCGTGCCGACGATTGATGGCCACGGCCTCGCGCATCATTTCCAGCGTGAAGTTGTCGATCAGGATGCGATCGATATCGGTCGCGAGCGCCTGACGCAGTTCATCGAGATTCTCCACTTCGACTTCGACGACGCGCTGGCCCGCGATCCTGCGCGCCTGGGCTACGGCTGCAGCGATCGAGCCCGCTGCAGCGATGTGGTTCTCTTTCACCAGAATGGCATCGAACAGGCCGATGCGATGGTTGACGCCGCCGCCGCAGACCACGGCGTATTTCTGCGCCAGGCGCAGGCCGGGAATCGTCTTGCGCGTGTCGAGCACGCGCGTATTCGTGCCCGCGATTGCATCGACGTGGGCGCGCGTCGCCGTGGCAGTTGCGGAAAGAGTTTGCAGAAAGTTGAGTGCGGTACGTTCGCCCGTCAGCAGATGCCGCGCCGAACCGCTCAGTTCGCAGAGCTTCTGATTGGCCGCGATGCGATCGCCGTCGGTCGCGAACCAGCGGATCTCGATCGCCGGATCGAGCTGACGGAATACGGCGTCGAACCATGCGCGTCCGCACAGTACGGCGTCCTCGCGGGAGATCACCGTCGCCCGGGCGCGTTTGTCGGCGGGAATGAGCGAAGCCGTCAGATCGCCGTCGCCGACGTCTTCGGCGAGTGCGCGGGCGATCTGGGTGTCGATATCGTGCGGCAGGGCAGGAACGTTCATGCGGCGGGATTAGATCACAGCCGATCCACGCCGACGATTGGCGCGAACCCCCGCCTCGTGCGGCATAACTCCCTGATTTCCCGGACGGCATTGAACAAACAGGGCGCGGTCCCCATAATTTCCGCCCCGCACGGCCCCTCGTTCATGAATTCGCAGCCACTTCCGTCGATCCCGGTCGCCTCGCCGTGCACCAAGGTGTGTACCCTGAACGGCCAGGGTGTCTGCATCGGCTGCGGTCGCGAGCTGAGCGAGATTGCCCACTGGTCGCGCCTGTCCGCCGCGGAGCAGATCGAAGTCTGCCGCCGCGCCAGCGAACGTCGCGACCGGTTACGAGTGCCGTAAAGTCGAGAAATCCTGTCGAGGTGTCATCCGTGGACGTCATTGAACGCATCAAGTCACAGCTCTCTGCCAATCCCGTGCTGCTCTACATGAAGGGCACGCCGGACTTTCCCCAGTGCGGCTTTTCCGCCGCTGCCGTGCGCGCACTGAGCGCAGCCGGCGCAAGCTTCGGACATGTGAATATTTTCGAGGACCCGGAACTGCGCGAAGCGCTGAAGCAGTACTCGAACTGGCCGACCTATCCCCAGCTCTACGTGAACGGCGAACTGATCGGCGGCTCGGACATCATCATGGAGATGTACAACAGCGGCGAACTGCAGAAGGTGCTGTCGGAGGCGAAGT